>RDSB01000007.1 GCA_004923195.1 Marinifilum sp. JC120
TCCTACGAAAAAACGTTGCCCGAGAAATGCTTCCACAAACCTGCCAACTGATGATATTGTCATTTTAGCCATGTCAGCCTCCTGCTAGTTTCACTTTTACTGGTATACTACCAGATTAAACAGGGGAGTGCTGACATGGTATTTTTTGACATTGATTAGTGGGGAAAAGATAATAGATACAGGGCTTTTTTGTGTTGGACGAGAGTGGGCAGTTAAGTTAGAGTCGACGTTAATTATTTTGTAACTCAGTGTGAGTAGTCATTTCTTTTTTGTAATTTAAAAGGGGGCATTAACATGAGTTGGGTATCGAGAAGTTTATTGAGGGTAATCCTGGTACCAATTATCATACCAATTTTGGCTGGAATAGGGGGGCTTGTCTTTTATGTCCAGAATTCATCCTATGAAATGGTACTTGATAATTCAATGGAGTCTGCCGTCAGTCAGGCTTCCATTATAGCTGCTTCCCTTGATCTTTTTGTTACCGATACAGTGGCGGTGGTGAAAAGTATTTCCGGTCAGGAGGCTGTACGGAATATTTTTAAAGATGACAATTCTTCCGCCGAAAAATTATTCAAAGAAGCCATGAGCGATAATGCAGTCATTTGGGCTGTGCTGATTTTTGACCGAAATGGAAAGGTTTTGGCTGGGCGGAATAGTCAGGGTGGGGTTCTGGATGGTCTGGATATCAGTTCCCGTGATTACGTGAAAGCTATTCTAAAAGGCAAAGATACTTATATTACCGAGTCTGTGTTCAGGTCCAAAACTGATGACAGCCTGCTTTTTGGAGCCAGTGCCCCGGTGAAGGATGCGCGGGGTCAGTTGCTTGGCGGTATCGCGGTTTTTGGTGATTGGATGAAATTTTCCAACCGTTTTGTGAAGCCTGTTGTGGTCGGTACGGAAGGGTATGGAGTCGTAACAGATAAATCCGGTAAGGTTCTTTATCATCCTTCTGACAAATTGATTTTAAAAGACCTAAGTAAGTATGGTTTCATGCAACGAGCTCTTGCCGCTGGTAGTGGAGAAGAGTTTTATGACTGGCAGGGCCGCAGCAAGGCTATGATTTTCAAGACCGATCCTAAAACCGGTTGGCTGATAATGCTTACCGCTTATGAGAGTGATTTGGCATCGGCTGCGGTTATGCAGCGCAATGTGCTGACAATTGTAGGTGCTCTTATTGTTTTGGTGGTTTGCGGTATTGTATATTTTTCCGTGCGTAGGTTGGTCATTGTCCCTGTCAGCGAAGGAATGCAGGTGGCCGGAAAAATGGCTTCCGGCGATCTTACTAAGTCTGTTACCAGTGACTCTCCCAATGAAATCGGGAGCCTCATGCGCTCACTGGGAAGTATGATCTCATCTTTGCGCGGGGTTGTTGTCGGCGTTAAGTCTGCTGCTGAGCAGGTGGCTGCCGGTAGTGAAGAGGTTTCCGCATCTGCCCAGCACCTTTCCGCGGGGGCAACTGAGCAGGCCGCTTCAGTGGAAGAAGTCTCCGCTTCCATCACTCAGATGACCGGAAATATATCCAAGAATACTGAGCTTGCTGAAGAAACTCGTGAGATAGCGGTAAAGACTGCCCGTGAAGCTGAGAATGGTGGAGATGCCGTTTCTCAGACTGTGGACGCCATGCAAGATATTGCTGAGAAAACCTCCATTATTGAAGAAATTGCACGTCAGACCAACCTGTTGGCCTTGAATGCCGCAATTGAGGCTGCAAGGGCCGGGGAGCACGGCAAGGGATTTGCTGTGGTTGCTTCCGAAGTACGCAAGCTAGCTGAAAGGAGCGGGGTTGCCGCCGGAGAAATCAGGGAATTGACGGGGTCAAGCCTTCAGGTTGCTGAAAGGGCTAAACAGGTTCTTGGTGCGATGATTAAAGATATTAATCGTAACGAGGAGCTTGTTGCCGAAGTAGCTGCGGCCAGCCGTGAACAATTCGAAGGCGGCCAGCAGATTTCAAAGGCTGTCACTCAGCTTGACGAGGTTATCCAGCGTAATGCGGCTTTTGCAGAAGAGCTATCTTCCACTTCGGAGGAATTATCTGCTCAGGCTGTTAAGTTGCAGGAAACAATGCAGTTTTTTACTGTTCCTAATGATGGGCCGCAATTTTCAGCTGTCATACACAGGAAAAAAAATGCTGTCCCGGCATTGGAACCGGGGGATGATTTTGAGCGTCTGTGAGGCTGACAAAACAAGAAAAAGACTTATCTTATAATAAAGGCATCATTTTTGATGAGTTAACCGGGAGGAGAAATCAGGGCATGTCTTGACATGCCCGTGTGGCTGCAATCCTGTTTTCCGATTTGACGGAAAAGCTGTTGTCATGACCGATATAGGTCGGCAAAAGCAATTATCAGGTTGTCCAATCTGTCTGTAGTACTTGGAGCGCAGGAGTTGCTGTTGGTAAGCCGGTAGATAATCCGGGGTTAACAGTGAACTGTAGCAGAAGTTCTTTCGTGAGGTGGAAAGTAGCTGGAAATCTCCTCCTGTTCATATAAATCTCCGGTTGTGGTTAGAGTGAAGTGCGGTACATAGTGCCGCACTTCTTCTTTTTTGATCTTGCTTAGCTAGCTGAAAAGGTACATATTTATGCAAATTAAAGTTGGAGTTCATCAATGCTTGTCAGGTACTTCAAAATTTACACCACTATAACATTGCTTTTACTTGGGCTGGGTGTTGGATGTGCCAATGCCGATAATGTTGTCTATCTCAGTTCCCTTGAGTGGCCTCCTTATGTGGGGCAGCAGCTTCCTGAAAAAGGAACCAGTGCCCAAATTATAGGCAGGGCCTTTGCGGCCATGGGCTATGAATTGAAGATTCTTTTTATGCCTTGGAAAAGATCAATGCGTATGATGGAAACTGACTCTCAGGTTATTGGTTACTTTCCGGAATATTATTCCAGCGAAAGGGATGAAAAGTATATTTTTTCAAAGAGTTACGGATGTAGCCCGGTAAGTCTTCTGGAACGCAGGAAGAGTCCTGTCAACTGGAGCACCGTTGATGACCTTGCCGGACTCCGTTTGGGCTTTGTGGCCGGATATGTGAACACTTCGGAGTTGGATGCAGCTGTTGCCAACGGCACCATCAAGGCTGACTTTGCTCCCTCTGACAAAAGCAATATTATGAAAGTGATCAAGGGCAGGATTGATGGTGCAGTGGTGGACCCGATGGTTTACAGTTATCTTGCCGTTACTGATCCTGAAGTTGAAAAGCATAGTGAGACCGTTCAAATTAAGGCTAGGGCTTTTGGCGTGAATGAGCTGTTTGTCGCATTCCGCAAAGATGAACAGGGCCGTTTTTTTGCCCGGATATTGAATGAGGGATTAATAAAAATAGGTATTATAGGTTCTTGTAAACAACACGATGAGAGAGGCTCGGATGTCCGCTGATGAAATTCCTACCTATTGTTTTGAAAAACCATCGCTTTATCTCTTAGCTTTACTGCTCGGGCCGCAGAATGAAACTTCGAGCATGGTTGTTCCGTCCGATTTTGGTCCGCTTACCTTTAAAAGTATGGATCTTTTGCAGCAGCGGGGGCAGATCCCCAAGCTGGAGCTTTCTTATGAGCTTGAAAGGGGGACTTTCCGGGCTGTTTATTTCGGACATGTGTCACCGTTTAAGCTTGGAGCGGTAGAACTGCTCCGGGAAGGGGAGGCAGAAATAAATCTCGTTTTTTCTGAGGCCGGAAAAGTCCACATTCCCATGCATGCAGCTTCTCAGGTTGCGGACCTTCCTCCGGGGTTTGATTGGAAAATATTGGCCGGAAGCCTTTGCTTGTGGCGGGCCTGTACTGGACTTCCAAACGGCTGTGATCCTTCACTTGGTAAATATTTTAATAAAATGAAGTCTGTATCTCGTTATCAGTGGAACAATGTCAGCTATGAGATTCAAGGAAATGATATTCTTGAAGAATGGTCTTCGTCTTTTTCTGATGCAGAAAATGGTGAAATGAAGATTTCTTTTTTTGTGAAGAATGGATTGCTTGCCAGTTTAAAGTATTAAATGTTCATTTTTTTTGAATAGTATATGATGTCGATATTTTGCGATATTGTTTTTAGCTTGCTTGAAGCATGCTTTTACTTCCATAAGCAGGCCCGGACTTGACTTAAAAAAAACCCACAGTTACACCTTGCCCTCGTTTTTAGCTCGGGGGGGGCTGTGGATAAATTAAATTTTATGGGTGGATTTAAAGATCCTACCCTTGAAGAGTCGTTTCAAAAAGAGAAATGGCCTTCAGTCAGGTTTAGACTTCTTTTTCTTTATTTCGTCACTGTAGTTACATATTTTGCAGGTGGATACAGCGATTACATTGATCTTGGTCTTGGCTCTGAATTCCATACCATTTTACTGGGAAGAATTGGCGCGTGCCTGCTCGGCAGCGCGGCTTTTTGTTTGCTTCTGGTCGATAAAAACAGGCTCAGGATGCAGTATGCGTTCATGTCTTTGTGTATGTTTTCTGTTTTGGGGGCGGAATCGCTGGAGTTGGTCATAAAGTCTTCAGATATCGGTTCTCTCAGTGTGCCCACCGCAGTTTTTATTGTTCTCGCCTACTATGTGCTTTTGTCACCACGTATTCTTCCGCCTTTTATCGCTGCTGTTTCCGGGTCAATTCTTTATCTTTTTACTTTGTCGACAATTGTTCCTGTTCATTCTGGAACATTTATGAATTCATTGAGTTACTTTTTTCTTGCCAATATGTTCGGAATCTTTTTCCTCTATACTTTCGGCAGGTCGTTGCGCCGGGAGTATGCGGCCATGGAAGACCTGAAAAAACTGGTGGAATTTGATGAACTCACCGGGGTGTGCAGCCGGCGCAAGGTTCTTGAAGCCGGGAATTGTCTTTTTAGGTCTGCACGCCGTTTTGAGAGTAAGTTGGCTGTATTAATGGTGGATATTGATCATTTTAAGAAGGTCAACGATGATTATGGTCATTGTGTCGGTGATGAGGTTCTCAAGGAAGCAGCCAGAAGGTGCGGCAATGCTCTGCGGGAAGTAGATCATTTCGGGCGTTTGGGTGGCGAGGAATTTTTGATAATCCTGCCCCATTCAAGTTTGCATGACGGGATCAATATTGCTGAGCGGCTGAGAGTAAGGGTCAGAGAGAAAATGTTTAATGTTGATGAAGCCTATCTGCCTATTTCTGTCAGCATAGGCGTTGCTGAATTGAAGGATCATGATGATTTCAAGTCCCTGATTCAGGATGCAGACGAGCAACTCTACCGGGCTAAGAAGTGTGGTCGAAATCAAGTCTGTCCGGCAATGTTCGGGGTTGTTAAGCAGATTCAACCGACCGAAGCTTATGTAGAATAAGAAAGATGGGGAAGAAGTTTTAAAACTTCTTCCCCATTTTATTTTATCTGGTGAGTTTTCTGTATTTGATGCGGTGAGGCTGGTCAGCGTCTTTGCCCAGTCTCTTTTTGCGGTCTTCTTCGTACTCAGAATATGAACCTTCGTACCAATAAGCTGAAGAGTCGCCTTCAAAGGCAAGGATGTGGGTGGCAATGCGGTCGAGGAACCAGCGGTCATGCGAAATAACCAGTACGCAGCCGCCGAAGTTGTTGAGGCCTTCCTCCAGCGCACGCATGGTGTTTACGTCAAGATCGTTGGTCGGTTCATCAAGAAGCAGCACGTTGCCGCCTTCCTGAAGCATGAGTGCGAGATGTACTCTGTTGCGCTCACCACCGGAAAGAACCTTGCATTTTTTCTGTTGTTCAGAACCGGTCAGATTGAACTTGCCTACGTAAGCACGCGCATTGATTTCGCGGTCGCCCAGTTTGACGAATTCATTGCCGCCGGAAATGACTTCATACACGGATTTTTCAGGATCAAGAGCGTCGCGGTGCTGGTCAACATGGGTTACCTGAACGGTTTCACCCACAATGACTTCACCTTCGTCGGGATTTTCCTGTCCGCTGATCATTTTGAACATGGTGGTTTTACCTGCACCGTTGGGGCCGATAATACCGACGATGGCTCCGGCGGGGATTATGAAGCTGGTATCTTCAAGAAGCAGCTTGTCCCCGGCCTGTTTGCGCACACCTTTCAGTTCAATAACCTGTTTACCGAGGCGTGGTCCCGGCGGAATGTAGAGCTCCAACTCGCGTGAGTATTCATCGCTCTGCTGGTTGGCAAGGGATTCGTACGCGCTGATACGGGCTTTGCTTTTGGAGCGTCTGCCCTTGGGGGACATACGGATCCATTCCAGTTCGCGGGCAAGGGTCTTGCGCCTTTTATCATCGGATTTGGCTTCGTTGGCCAGACGTTTTTCTTTCTGTTCTAGCCAGGAAGAATAGTTGCCTTTCCAGGGGATGCCCCGGCCGCGGTCCAGTTCCAGAATCCATCCGGCTACGTTGTCGAGGAAGTAGCGGTCATGGGTTACGGCGATAATGGTTCCGGCGTAGTTCTGGAGATGTCTTTCCAGCCATGATACGGATTCCGCGTCAAGGTGGTTGGTGGGTTCATCAAGAAGCAGGATGTCCGGTTCCTGAAGCAGCAGGCGGCAAAGGGCCACGCGGCGTTTTTCACCACCGGATATGACGGAAACAGGAGTGTCTCCGGGAGGGCAGCGCAGGGCGTCCATGGCCATTTCAAGTCGGGAATCGAGATCCCATGCCCCGCAATTGTCCATTTCTTCCTGAACTTTGGCCTGACGTTCAAGCAGCGCGTCCATTTCTTCCGGTTCCATAGGCTCGGCAAACTGGGCGTTGATCTCGTTGAATTCATTAACGAGAGCAACTACGTTTGCTGCACCTTCTTCAACCACTTCACGGACAGTGCGGGTTTCATCAACCAGCGGCTCCTGCTCAAGGTAGCCGATGGTGTAGCCGGGGGAAATGTGGGTTTCACCTTCAAAGCTATCATCCACACCGGCCAGAACTTTCAGAAGCGAACTTTTACCGGAGCCGTTCAGGCCCAGCACGCCGATTTTTGCTCCATAGAAATATGAAAGGGAGATATCTTTAAGAATGGGTTTCTTGTCGTAAAACTTACTTACCCGGACCATGGAATATATGATCTTATCAGGTTCGTTGCTCATATTTATTACCTCGTTAGTTACTATTTGCTATTGCGTTTTCCCCTTGTGGCAGAAAAAACGTTATCAGGCAATGTTGGAATTTGGAGAGTAAACTATCCCGGTCTTTGTCCGATAAATTAACTGTATCAATTTTCTAATTTATTGCCGATTGTCTTATTCGCTGTCTTTATGCTATGAATAGTATGGGTTAGTAAGTGCTGGTGGTCGGTTTAATAACTATTAAAAATGGGAAGACTGCGTATGAGGGTTAAAAGTATAAATTCAGTTGTTGCTGTGATTGTTTTTGTCCTTATTGCCTTGACTATCTCTATCGGGGTTTGGTGGGTCGCTGATAGCACCTACAAAGCTGTGTTTAAGGAGCAGAAGAATGCCATGCAAAGCATGGTGGATCAGTCTGAAAAAGCCCTGGAACTTTATATGGGGCAGACTTCCGATGTAGTACGGATCATGGCCAAAGGTGATCCCGCTCGTGAAGCTCTTGAACTTGGCAACGTTGGCCCCATCGATGGTTTGCTTAAATCGCTGATAAATTCTTCTGATGATTATTGGGCTGCTTTTCTTTTTAATAAAGACGGTAAGGCTATTGCCGGTTACAACGCCAAAGGCAGTAGTATGGCCGGGGCGGACCGTTCTTCCCGTGGCTATGTGAAAAAAATTCTCTCCGGCACCGAGTTTTATATTCAGGACAACATCCTTATTTCTAAAAGCGGCGGCGGAATTATGATTTTCGCCATTGCCCATGCTGTGCGTGATAGTAGTGGTAATATTATCGGCGGCATCGGTGTTTTTCCCAAGTGGGAAAGATATACCAAGAGCTTCATTGATCCTTTCCGGATAGGTAAGGACGGCTACAGCTTTATGTTTGATAACAAGGGGCGTATTATCGCTCATGCTATGGATAAAAGTTTATATCTTAAGGATCTTTCCAAGTTTGGTTTTACCCAGACCATTCTTTCTGAGAAGAATGGCGGCACTACCTATGAATGGAAGGGTAGAAAAAAATATATGGTGTTTAAAACCATGCCCGGAACAGGTTGGGCGATTGGAGTCAGTGCTTATGAGGATGACCTGACTGCGGCGGCAACCCACCAGCGAAATGTTCTGCTTTCTGGCGGGGCGATAATCGTTCTGCTTTTTAGCGGGGTGATGGTATTTATTCTTAGAAAGTTGGTTCTGCATCCGGTTGAGAATATTCTTGAATTTTCAACTGAAATTGCCAATGGAAATCTCAAGGCCGAGTTAAAGGGAACTTATAAATATGAGTTTGAAAATCTTGCTGAAAAGATTAACACCATGGTTGGTGAACTTAAAAACAAGCTCGGTTTTTCCGAAGGCGTGCTTAACGGACTGACCGTTCCCTGCGCCATTGTTGATCCTGATAACAATATTCTATGGGTCAATCAGGAAATGTGTGACTTGACTGAAAATAGCCGAGCTCCGGCTGAGTCTAGTGGTGTTCATGCCGGTGAGTATTTCTTTAACGATCCCAGAAGAGATACAATGTCTCATGCGGCTATTGAACAAAACAGCAAATTTGAAAAAGAAATTATTTATACTTCCCACAAAGGAAATGAGAAACATTTATTTGTTTCAGCGACCCCGTTTCACGACATGGATGGGAATATGCTCGGGGCGTTGACTGTAATTGTTGATATGACCGAGATCAGGCAGCAGGGGATTGAAATCGAGAAGCAGAATGAGCGCATTACCCATGCAGCAGCTGATGCTGAGCAGATTTCGCAGTCACTTTCCAGTGCAGCTGAAGAGCTTTCCGCTCAGATTGAGCAGTCTAACCGGGGTGCGCAGGAACAGCGGGATCGAGTAGCTGAAACTTCCACTGCCATGGAAGAAATGAATGCCACCGTCCTTGAAGTGGCCCAGAATGCCGGGCTTGCAGCTGAAGACGCTGACTCTGCCCGTGACAAGGCCGAAAACGGCTCTAAGTTGGTGCAGCAGATGATTGAATCAGCTGACGGTGTGCGTTCTCAGGCAGATGCCTTGAAAGAATCCATGGAACAGCTTGGAGTGGAAGCAAAAGAAATCGGCAATGTGCTTGGTGTCATTAACGATATTGCTGATCAGACCAACCTGCTGGCCCTTAATGCCGCTATTGAAGCTGCAAGAGCCGGGGAGGCCGGGCGCGGGTTTGCGGTTGTTGCTGATGAAGTTCGCAAGTTGGCTGAAAATACCATGTCTGCCACCGGGGAAGTCGGTAATGCCATCTCCAAGATTCAGAATATGACCAAGCAAAACATCTCCGCCACTGAAGATGCTGCTGATTCTGCGCAGCGCAGTAGTGACCTGGCCAATGAATCCGGCCAGACTTTAAGTGAGATTGTTAAGCTGGTCATTAATGCTTCGGATCAGGTCCGGGCCATTGCCACTGCGGCAGAGCAGCAGTCCGCCACCAGTGAGGAAATTAACAGGGCCACTGAGGATATCAGCAGGATTTCCCTTGAGACTTCACAGGTCATGGGCGAGTCCGCCAACGCGATTCAGGAGGTTGCCGGAATGGCTTCAAGCCTGAATACTGTTATTGAGGATATTCAGCCCGATAAATAAGACGTAGCAAGAATAGCTAGAAGCCCCCTTTGTGGTATGCAGAGGGGGCTACTTTTTTGGGGATTCATCTTGCAAGCTGAACTGGGCGGGGGTAAGCTTGTGAGCTTAAGGGAGATAAGCATGAATGATAAACAAAAAGAAGAACTTAAGAATAAGATAAAAACTGAAATTGAAAATCTAACCAAACAGGTAAAGAATCTGGAAGGAACCGTGGATCCGGTCAAGCCGGATGCGGCCATCGGCAGGTTGTCCCGGCTTGATACCATGCTCAATCAGGGCATTAACAAGTCTTCCATTTCTCTGTCCCGTCAACGGATTTTGAATCTTGAAGATGCACTTAACCGTTTGGAAAACGATCCGTTTTTCGGGGAATGCGAGGAGTGCGGCGATGATATTCTCCATGCACGGCTGCTGGCTATTCCAGAAAGCCGGTTCTGTGTGCACTGTGCAGAACAACATAAGGAGTAGTTTTGGGAATCGCTTCTGATCTTGTTATCCTTATCGTTGCAGGTATGCTGGGCGGTTTTGTGGCCCGTATGTTTCGTCAGCCGCTTTTGCTGGGCTACATTGTCGCCGGGGTGCTGGTCGGTCCTTATACCGGGGGTATCACTATTTCCAGCGTGCATGATGTTGAATTGCTTGCGGAAATAGGGGTAGCACTACTTTTATTCACCCTTGGTATTGAGTTTTCCATCAAGGAACTTAAACCGGTGCGCCATGTGGCCTTGATCGGGACACCGCTGCAAATCATCCTGACTATGGCTTTCGGTTGGGGAACCGGACAGATCATGGGCTGGGATTCACATCTTTCCATATGGTTCGGGGCCTTTATTTCCCTCTCCAGTACCATGGTAGTCCTGAAGACTTTGGAGAGTCACGGGCTGGTGGGCACTTTGTCCAGCCGGGTCATGCTCGGTATGCTGGTGGTGCAGGATATCGTCATCGTACCCATGCTGATTATTATGCCCCAGCTTGGTTCTGATTCCTTTGGGTTACAGCAGTTGGGCATGGCCGGGATCAAGACTGTGCTCTTCCTGGCTTCCATGTTTGTGCTCGGGTCACGCATCATTCCACGTTTCATGAAGATTGTTGCCGGTTGGAATTCGCGGGAAATGTTTATGCTTTCCTGTAGTGCCATCGGGCTGGGAATCGGCTACCTTACACATTCCCTTGGTTTGTCATTTGCTTTCGGGGCATTTGTGGCCGGGATGGTGCTCAGTGAATCTCGCTATGCCTATCAGGCCTTAAGTGACATCCTGCCCTTACGCGATATTTTCAGTCTTATTTTCTTTGCTTCTGTGGGTATGCTCATTAATCCGTTTTACGTTTGGGAGCATATCGGAACCATTCTGGCTCTGGCTTTTGCCATCCTTGTGGGCAAAGGGTTCATTTTTGGTTCCATGGCCTGTATTTTTCGTTACCGCAACGTTATTCCCTTAGCCTTGGGGCTGGGGATGTTTCAAGTGGGTGAGCTTTCCTTTCTGCTGTTGCAGCAGGGGGCTGAATCCGGTTCTTTTCCCAAGGAATATTTCCCGCTTTTTATGGGCGTGGGAATAGTAACCATGCTCATCACTCCAATCATGGCGTCCTGCACCGGACCGCTTTATTCCATGCTGCAAAGTCGCCGCAAGACCAATCCCTTGCAGACCATGAACCTGCCGGAAAGTGAGCTTGACGGACATGTGGTTATCCTTGGTTACGGGCGTTTCGGAGCATATGTTGCCGATTCTCTGCATGATATCGATATCCCGCACGTTATTGTGGATCTTGACGCCAATAAGGTTGAGCTGGCATCTGATGCCGGACGAGCGGTTATTTACGGTGATGCCGGGCAGGAAATCGTGCTTGAGGCGGCCCGTGTATCCCATGCACGCATGGTGCTTATGACTATTCCGTCTGTACGCGGATCTAATTCTGTACTGGAGAAAGTTAACCTTCTTGCACCGCAATGTCAGGTGGTGGCTCTTTCCCGTAACCCGGAACATCTGGAGATGCTTAATGAATTGGGCGTGCATCATATCATTATGCCTGAGTTCGAGACCGGTTTGGAAATGATCCGTCAGACTTTGTTCAATTTCTGTCTTCCTGCCGTAGAGATTCAAAATGTAATGGATTCCATGCGCCGGGAGAGGTATACCTCTGATGTAGAACGCAATTACCCCAAGGCCGCCCAGTTTTTCCGGCTAAGCAAGGCTGCGGAGTCTATCAATTTGAATTGGGTTGAGGTGAATGATGAAGCCGAGATAGTCGGTAGGTCCCTTGCCGGGAGTAAGATCCGCACGGTGACCGGTGTTTCCGTAGTCGGTGTGCTTCGGAGTGATCATTTTATCCAGAATCCGGACGGATCTTTTCAGTTTGCTGATGGAGATATTGTAGGCGTGCTTGGCGGGCGCAAAAATATTGAACGGTTCAGGCGTCTTGCCTCACAACCGGAAGAGGAAAAAGAGGTTTAAAAATGTTCAGTAATAGAGTTCATACATTGTTCTTCGTACTGCTTCTTTCGCTGATGGCCGGGTGTGCCAAGACCAGTATCCCTGATCCAAGGGGGCTTGGACCCGCTCCCTTGAAGTGCTCAAATCCAGTGGATGTACTCGGTTATTTCGAGGGCACTCCCTACCGGGGTGATGCGGCTGTTAACCGTTTTGGCGAGTTCACTTTATTTGCAGAGCCGGACGTTTATCTGAAGGAACCGGGGTTAAATTGCAGTGGTTTTACCGTGGCCGCTTCGCGCTATTATTTTGCTCGCAACTTCAACCTTGCCGACACCACTCTTGATCGTCTTGCCGATAGCGGACCCGACTCTCCCTACGGCGAGGATTGGGATTTTGGTTACGACCTTATTCTCAACGTTACCGAGGGGCTTAAGCGAAAACCCGTACTCCCTTTTGGCCAGACCGCAGTAATTGAAGATAATAACGGCATGAGCCTGCGTGGTTTCGAACTCAGTGACCGGGCGGCATGGGCGGATGTCATCAAGCAGGTGACACCGGGGCATGTGTATCTATTTTCCATGAGTAAGCCCATTAAATTCAAGAATTACAAACTCCTTCATTACCATGTGGGTTTGATAGTTCCAGATGACGAAGGACATATCTGGCTTTGTCATGCCACAAGGAACAGCGGGGTGAACAAGGTTGATATTTCCAATCCGGCTAATCTTGAACCGATCATAAAAGCCAACCCGGATTCCAAGCTTGGACCGCGTAAAATTCTGATAATTGAAGCTCCTTTGCTCTGCCGTCTGAACCTAAAAAAATAAGGAGGGCTTATGTTTGCAGATAATGTGCTCTTCGCTTTTGGTTTGACCGCTTTTGCCGGGCTTTCCACCGGAATCGGCTCTGCATTGGCTTTTTTCGCCAAACGGACCAACCCAAAATTTTTATCAGTGTCACTGGGATTTTCCGCCGGGGTTATGATCTATGTTTCTTTCATGGAAATTATGGTCAAAGCCAAGGATGCCCTACAGGCCGATATGGGGGAAGTTGCCGGGACATGGGCTGCGGTCATGGCCTTTTTTGGCGGTATTGCTCTTATTGCACTGATTGATAAGATGGTTCCTTCTTACGAAAACCCGCACGAAATGCACCGCATTGAGGATATGAATCCTGAAAATCTTGAAGATGGTGAGGGGCTGGAAAGTGAGCAGGGTAAGCGTAAACTTTTTCGTATGGGCACCATGGCCGCGCTGGCAATTGGTATACACAACTTTCCCGAAGGGCTTGCTACATTCACCGCCGCGCTGAGTGATCCTAGTCTCGGTATAGCTATTGCCGTAGCCATCGCTATTCACAACATTCCTGAAGGTATCGCGGTTTCCGTGCCTATTTATTACGCTACCGGGGATAAGAAGAAGGCATTCAAATATTCTTTTCTGTCCGGTCTGGCTGAACCCATCGGGGCTATGGTCGGCTATCTGCTGCTAATGCCGTTTCTGTCCGAAACCGTGTTCGGCATAATCTTCGCCGGGGTGGCCGGGATTATGGTTTTTATTTCTCTCGACGAACTGTTGCCCGCAGCCGAGGAGTACGGGGAGCATCATCTTTCCATCTACGGTCTGGTCAGCGGCATGGCGGTCATGGCTTTATCGTTGCTGATGTTTTTGTAAAATACGGTGGCATTCGTTTAGTATTTATGGAATTGTTAAGCCTAGTTGATTTTTTTACACAGGAGTTCAAATGGCTAAGAAAAATATAGGAGTTCAGGGCTTTACCCTGCCAATGCCTCAGACAATTTTGGGGTCAAGATTTGAGGGCCGTGATAATTTTATGGCTTTGGCTTGGGTCTCACGGGTTAATTACAACCCGTCCCTGATGATGATTTCCGTGGGCAAGCGGCATTTTTCCAACATGGCAATCAAGGCCAGCGGTGAATTCAGCGTGAATGTCCCCTCAGTGGATATGGTTGAGGTTACCGATTTTGTGGGCCTTGTTTCCGGTTCCAAGCTTGATAAGTCCGGCCTTTTTGATGTTGAGCCGGGTGTTCTGGAGAATGCCCCGGTGATCAGCAAATGCCCGGTCGTCATTGAGTGCAAGGTCTTTGATTCCATGGAATTGCCTAACGATACTCTTTTCGTTGGCGAGGTGGTCGCTACATGGTGCGATGAGGACGTTTTGTCTGATGATGTACCGGATATCAAGAAGGTAAATCCTTTCACCTTGACCATGCCCGATAATCGCTACTGGGATGTCGGCGAGTGCGTGGGTCGTGCTTGGCACGACGGGAAGAAATTGAAGTAAAAAAGAGAGGGGGTGCTAAGCACCCCCTCTCTTTTTTAGTCTTTCATATAATGCTTGTAACAAGCAATGGCGTTCATGGCGAAGAGCGAAGTTGTTACCTCACTGCCGACGATGATTCTTGTGGGATGGCGGACCATGGTCCATTCGTAGGCTTTGTAGGGATGCCTGAAGAAACCCTCGCCTAGGTGATCGTGTAAAACTTTTATGCCCCGTTCGATGAGCCCGTCACCGCGATTGGGGTAGCGCAGCAGGCAGAGTGTTGCCACTGCCAGTGATGCATCAAATGGATTGAGGGTCGCGCCGAGCATGTCGTACTTGCAGTAATCCATGGCTGCGGTCCTGATCTGTTCAACTTTACCGTCGGGATCGATAAGTTGCCGTTCATCTTCGGGGATGGTCAGCCAAGTGTCGTAAAGACGTCCGGCATAGCTGACGTAGATTTCCGGCAGATAGAAACGCACTGCGCTGTCCTGCTTGAAGTTCCCGCTTATGAATGCATTGTGATGAAAAGTCAGGAAACGTTGCAGGGTTTCTAGATTTTCACCCTCAAGGGCCTTCCATTGTTTGCGGTTGGCGAGGATGGCTTCAAAAATATCCATGTTATGACCGGGGCAAATTTCATTGCCCAGAGTCTCGCGTACAATGCGCCCGTCTTCCTTGTCTTTTTTAAAAGGCTTATCGAACCAGAGCGGCACCGCGCCGAAGTAATCCAGCGGACGGGTCATGGTGATGGTCGGTGGGTTAGTCTTGTTGCAGGAACCGACCTGATATTCGTTGATGATTTCCACCCATGGAAAATCAAGAAAAACTTCGGCCGCTCGCAGCAGTTCTTGATTCACTTGCAGATTTTTTTCAGCCGCAAGGTCCAGCCATTTGCGGCTCATTGCCAAGGCTAGGAAGGTGGTATCCACATCAGGCACGTAGTCGTCAAAGCCTAGTTCTTTTTTGGCTTTCCAGTCGCGGGGCTTGAGGTTGCATAGCGGATGTCCATTTCCATCCTTGGGCAGGCAGGTGATTGCCGGATGCTTGATGCCGGAACTGGGAGCCACCAGCCATTCCATACTGGTCACAATCAGGAAATGGAGGATCGATTCCAGCATTTCCTTAAGTTTTTCTTGCTCGGCATGGGGCAGTTCTTCTAAAATATAAAGGTTGTAAATTTGTTCCCAGAAAATATCGTCATAAAATCCAGTTCGGTGGGTGATCCATGAAACGCGCATGGAAAGCGGTTCGGCGATGCCCTTCCACGGGCGGCGGAATATTTTCAGGGCCAGCGGATTGGCATGCAGGAAGCAGCGCATTAGTCCGAAGAGCAGGTTAATGTTCTGGAATTCGTATGAGCCAAGACCGGTCATGATGTTCATGAAATTTTCACCGTCGCAGATGGAATCTCCGGGCATGACGACCTGTGCAGATACCGGAAAATACGGGTCTTTGGGATTTTTATCCCAGACCCGGATGATGTCGGAAAGTACCGCATCCAGCACTTCGGTGACTTCTTTTTCTCTAACGCGCGGGGGCTGAGTGTCCGCTTTTTCGCGAATGCGCCACTGCGGGTCCTGAACCCGGTCCAGCAGTTTTGCAAGCGGGGCAAAGGTTGTCTCAATCCATTCTTTATCCTGCCAGTTTTCATAACTGGCCTGCATGGCCGCTTTCATCATCTCCTGATAGGAGCCGACCTTGCTCTGGAAAATGGCCGGGTGCGAGCACCAGCGCAGGACAAAATGCTTGAAAAGCGGATTGCCGAAAAGTTTTTTATACAGCTTACGCAGGTTTTCGCCCGGTACACTGGGGTTTTCACATCTAAAGATTGGTTCATCACAAATGTCATATATAGTCGCGTTTCTCACAGAGGCTCCATTGTATGCTGTTTTATCAAGGCTTTGCCGAGTAATTTATTCGAGAGTTGTTTTAGCGCGCTAAGTGCGAAGCATACTAAAAGGTTTTGAAAGGGATGGGGTCTGGGGAAGGGAAAACTTTTGCAAAAGTTTTCCCTTCCCCAGCCGCCGGAGGCATTCTTAATTTTTCAGTTAAAATTTCCCTATCAAAGGGGGGCGTGTCTTGCAATATATTGAGGCTGCATGTAGTGTCCCTTGTAAGCCTTAAAAGGGTTGTGATGATTCGATGATGATATGATAACATCCAGCTTTTACAGTTGGTTATGCTGTTTAAAATGATAAGTTGATCAATAAGTGATCACGACGGGGAAGAACGGTAGACCATGGAAAGATTTATAGCCGACCTGCATATTCATTCCAGATTTTCACGTGCCACCAGCAAAGCCTTGAACCCGCGCCTTCTGGCTGCGTGGGCGAGGGTAAAGGGGATCGATGTCATCGGCACCGGGGACTTTACTCACCCCGAATGGGTGGCCGAGATAGAAGAACAGTTAGTGGAGGACGGCTCCGGGCTTCTTTCCCTGCGCGAACCTAAAGGGCTGGAAGAATCCATCGATTGGGTGGATGGCCCCTTTGCCGGGCAGACCCGATTCATGCTTCAGACCGAAATCAGCTCCATCTACAAAAAATACGGCAAAACCCGCAAAGTTCACAACCTAGTCTACATGCCCGACCTTGAGTCGGTGAAGAAGTTCAACGCCAAGCTGGACACCATCGGCAATCTTAATTCGGACGGCAGGCCTATCCTCGGGCTGGACAGCAAAGATCTCCTCGAAATAGTCCTTGAAACCCACGATAAAGCTTTTCTTATTCCCGCCCACATCTGGACTCCGTGGTTCTCGCTCTTCGGTGCCAAGTCCGGCTTTGATACGGTTGAAGAGTGCTATGGCGATCTTGCTTCTGAAATTTTTGCCATGGAAACCGGACTTTCCTCGGACCCGGAAATGAATTGGTTTATCTCCGCCTTGGATAAATACCGCATGGTTTCCAACTCCGACGCCCACTCCGGTGAAAATCTCGGACGCGAGGCAAATATTTTCAGTGGCGATATGTCCTACGAGGGCATTTACCGCGCCTTGCGTGGCGAAGGGCTGGGGCATAAATTCATGGGCACACTCGAATTTTTCCCGGAAGAAGGCAAATACTACATGGATGGGCACCGCAAGTGCGGAATCATGCTTGATCCCCATGAATCTAAGATTCGTGGCGGGGTCTGCCCGGTTTGCGGCAAGCCTTTGACCATGGGTGTTTATTCAAGGGTCATGGAACTTGCTGACCGTGAGGAAGCGCAGCAGCCCAAGGGACAGCCCGGATTCGATTCATTGGTTCCGCTCAAGGAAATTATTTCTGAAGTTGTGGGCACCGGTCCCAAGACCAAGAAAGTGCTTGGCGTTTATGCTCCGCTTATTAAGGAATTCGGCTCAGAATTTTCTATTCTGCAACAGGTCCCGGTTGAGGACCTTAAGCGGCATAATGTCCATCTTGCCAAGGGCATCCGGCGTATGCGTGAGGGGCAGGTTATCCGTAATCCCGGTTTTGACGGTCAATATGGAACCATCTCTGTTTTTTCCGCGCAGGAACGTGATGAGATTGTTAACGGCGTGAAGCTGATCGTGGTCCGTAAACCCAAGGGCGACCTTGACGATGCCAAGCCTGAAGCTGAGGTTCGTAAAACTTCCGAACCTCAGCAGGATTCCGGGGTGGTCCGTTTTAATGAGGCCCAGAAAAACGCAGTGGAAGCCGGTCCTGAACCCGTGTTGGTCATTGCCGGACCGGGGACGGGTAAAACTCAGACCCTCATGGGCCGTATTAAGCATCTGCTGGAAAGGGGAACTCGTGCGCGGCGTATTCTTTCGTTGACTTTCACTCGCAAGGCCGCCGAGGAAATGAATGAGCGCATGAAAAGCATGCTCGGCGAGGATGAAGTTTTGCCTCGTGCTGACACCTTGCATGCCCTTGCCCTTGAATACTGGGCCAGTGCTTTTGATCAGGCCCCGATTATTCTTAATGAAGAAACCGCACGTCGTGTCTTTGCCCGCGCTAACCCGGAAATTACCGGGGCCAAGCTTAAATCCGCATGGGAATCCATCAACCTTGCCCGTGAGACCATGGCTCCTTTGAGTGAAGGGGTTGCTGAAATTTTAGCCAATTACACTCGCCAGAAAGACCATTATAATCTGGTGGATTATACCGATCTGCTGGAATTTTGGCACTCGGAACTTAAATCCGATAAATATGTGCGCACATTCACCCACGTGCTGGTGGATGAAGTGCAGGACCTTTCCCCTTTGCAACTGGCAATAGTTCAGCGTCTTGTGGGAGATGACGGAGAAGGGTTGTTTGCCATCGGCGACCCGGACCAGTCCATTTATGGATTTCGCGGTGCCTCTGGTAATGTTGCCAATAGGTTCCGTGCTTTCTGGGAAAATCTGATTCAGATAACTCTTGAGGATAATTATCGTTCGGCGCAGGGTGTGCTGGAATCTTCCGCCTCGGTGCTGGAGAATCTTCCGCAATTAAAAGCTCATAAAAATTATGAAGCAGAGATTCAACTTTTTTCCGCGCCGGACAGCAATCGTGAGGCCTCGTGGATCGGGGAGCGGGTCAAGCAGCTTATCGGAGCCACCAGCCACACTCTGGTGGATGCCGGAGAAGTCGGCTCCTTAAGTCCCGGTGATATTGCGGTGCTGGTTCGTTTCAAGGCATTGATCGGCCCTATCGAAGCAATGCTCAAACGGCAGGGCATCCCTTGCAGCGTGCCGGAAACAGAGACATTCTGGCATGATCCGCGAGTAGAAGTGCTTTTGGTTGCTGCACGCAGGATGCTTGGATTTGCCGAGGAAGCGGACGATGAAGTGCCGGAGGTGCCGGAGAAGATTATTGCTCGGGGGCCGCTGGGTCTTTCCGCTTATCTGACCGACATGCCACCCTTTGATCAGCTTTTTTGGGAAAGCAAACCTTTCCGGGATATGGTCAGGGGATATAAGGAACACGGGGGGTGGTCCGGCCTGCTTAACTGGATTCATATGCAGAATGACCTTGATCAAGTGCGCAATAAAGCTGAAAAGGTGCGCATTATGTCCATGCATGCCGCAAAAGGTCTGGAATTCGAAGCGGTATTTCTGGCAGGTCTTGATGACGGTATTGTGCCCTTTGCAGGGCCGGATATTCTAACCGGTAAGATTTCCGGGGACGGTCCGTTGGTGCAGGGGGATACCGAAGAAGAACGCAGGCTGCTTTACGTAGGTATGACCCGGGCCAAGAGACATCTTTACCTGTCCCATGCGGCCAGAAGGCCTTTGTATGGACGGACCCTGATGCTGCCTGTTTCGCGTTTTTTGAAGAACCTTCCTGAAGGTGTGAAAAAGTCGGCGATGGTTGCACGAAAGGTTCAGAAGGAAAAGAAGATCAGCCTGCTTGATGTGTAGGCGGTCCTCTTCGTTCCGTGCTGATGAACAAGGATAGAAGAAGGTTTTGTAATTACAATAGAAAAACCTTGTATACTACCTTTTCATAAACCATTGACATTCTTCTTGCTGCCAACGCGCTCAAACCTGCGCCTCTGAGTCTACAGAAGATGTGCAACGGGTTGAAGTGGTGTTGGAAAAAGTTCCTGACCCGTTTCATTTTTTTTCTCCCGACATAGTTGAATATGTTTTTATTTAAGCAATACTTATGCCGTGCATAAAAAGGACTTGCTCTTCGGTGTATTGTGAAAATGAGCGGAGCATAAATTATAGATTTAACAGATGCAGGGCGGCAAAAATGTCCAATTTTTTGAATAAGATCGATTCTCCTTTTCAATTAGCAGCCCCTTCATGGGTCATTCCCGGAACGGTAGCTGATAACTGCCGTTTTCTGGCAGGTAAGGTAGATGAAGTCGCATTGCTTTTTTTTGAAACAAAGTCTTGCCTTGCTTATACTGAGGCTGACCTGCCGCTTGATCTGGCGGATAGCGGGCTGTCCTTTCATATTCATCATCCGCTGGATCTCCCGTGGCACGAAGGCGGAAAACGGGTAGCGGAGATTGTGCTGGATCTCAATGATAAGGCTGGGCATTTAAGTCCTACTGCCCATGTTGTTCATCCGCCGCCAGCAGGTTCTGAAGCAGCAGAATTAATTCGGGATTTCGCGGCAGTTATCCACTTGAGTCCCATAGAATCAGACACGATCCTTTTTGAGAATATCAAGGAAAATTCATTATTAGGATTGACCGGAATCATAACCGATTGTGGAATGAAAATATGCCTTGATCTAGGGCACATACTGGCTTACGCACAGGATGATCTTTTGCGTGAACCAGGTCTTGAGGCGCAGATTGCCATGTTGCATCTCAATGCACCGGGTAAAGGCGGAAAGCATCTGGGGCTTGAACATCTGGATAGTAACGGATTGGAAACTTTAGGTCTTCTACTTGATTTACTTGGAGAAGACGGTGTTGTTACTGTTGAGGTCTTTGAGGAAAAATCCTTTTTTGAGTCGCTGCAATTGTTGAGTGATTATTGTAATCCAATGAAAAACATTTAAGACTTAAGTGTTTATTAAGTAAAATGCGTCAGACGACTTAGAAAGTGCCAGATGCAAGGCGCAAGAAAAAGACTGGAATGAAGCGTATTAACATACGTAAGTTTCAGTGTTTTTTGCAGCAACGCCGCAGGTGGTGCTTTATAAGTTGTCTGACCTTGTGAAATTTTTCTTGTGGTTGCAGTCTTTGCTGGAAATAGAGTACGTAAAGATAGTTTTCCCGTTCTTATGTATTCATGTACCAAGGAGAAAGCTTGATTACATTTGTGCTGGGGGGCAATAAGTCGGGAAAATCAGACTACGCCCTTGACCTGTTTGCAGAATATTCTGGCCGAAAATGTTTCATTGCCACCGGAAAAGCCCGTGACATGGCTTTCCGGCAGCAGATTATGGATCATCGGCTGGAGCGTGACCCGTCCATCCCGGTTCTTGAGGCCGGAGCGGACTTGCGTCAGGTTCTGATCAGGGCTAGAGAAGAATACGACCACCTGCTGGTGGACAGTCTGGATTTTTGGCTGTTTTCCTGTTCCGAAATTGCGGACGGAGAGCAGTCTATCGGGGAGGTTGTCCGGCTTTTATCTGAATGGAAAGGGCCGGATGTTGTTTTAGTGTCATGTGAGGTGGGGCTCGGCCCGGTGGCAATGACACGTGAAGTCCGCAGTTTTGTTCGCAGGCTCGGATCACTCAACCGTACAATGGCCGCAATTGCAGATGAAGTTTATCTTGTGGCCGCAGGGTTGCCCCTGACCCTGAAGAAGTAACTATGGCTTATTTTAAACAGCTTGAAGATCAGCTTCAGGATTTGCTCGCCCTTTGTAAAAAGGAAGAGCGTTGGCTTGTGGTGGTCAATGCCGACCCGGATTCTCTTGGTTCGGCAATGGCTTTTAAACGCATAATCGGACGCAGGGTTGCTGAAGTGGGTATTGCTCACATCAACGAAGTCAAGCGTCTTGATAACCTTGCCATGATGCATTACCTGCGTATCCCGGCCCAGAGGATGATTCCGACCCTTGTGGCCCAATATGACAGGTTTGCAATTTTGGATTCCCAGCCGCACCATCATCCCGATTTTGAGGGATTGAAATTTTCCGTGATCATCGATCATCATCCTCTGCCGGAGGAGCCATACCCCCATGCGGAGTATGTGGACATCCGTCCTAAGTATGCAGCCAACTGCACCATGATGACCGAGTATCTCTACAATTTGAATATCCGTCCGGCCAAACTGCTGGCCACCGCACTTCTGTATGGTATCAAAACCGATACCCAGAGTTTTGAGCGTCCCTTTATTGATGACGACGTCAAGGCTTTCAGATACTTGACTAAATATGCGGATATGGATCTCATCAAGCGCATCACCCGCAGTGAAATTCATCCTGATTGGTTGCGCTACTTTTCCCGTGCGTTCTACAATCTGCGCCGCATCGGTCCCGGACTTTTCTCTCATATCGGCAAAGTAGAAAACCCGGACACATTGGTCATCCTTGCTGATTTCCTCATGCGTGTTCACGGAGTTTCGTGGGATGTTGTTTCCGGCATCTACGAAGATACCCTTGTGGTGATTTTTCGTGGTGACGGCATGCGCAAAGATATGGGCAAAATGGCCGCCAAGCTTTTTAATGATATCGGTTCCGCTGGTGGGCACAAAGCTGCCGCAAGGGCAGAGATTAAGCTGAAAGCTCTTGAAGATGCCGATCCCGAGTCCTTTGTGCTTAAGAAATTGACCAAGGGCAAAAAAACCGTAAAGCGCATCTGATCTTTTTCCTATCCAAAACAATCGCAGGGTCTGACCCCGAAGGCATATAATGGCACTTAGAGATAAATTGAATTTTGACGGCGACCCCCTGTACCTGATTGACGGTTCAGCTTTTTTTTACCGTGGTTTTCATGCTTACCCGGATCTTAAACGTTCTGACGGGGTGCCCACCAATGCCTTATTCTTTGTGCTGCGGACTCTGCTTAAGGTTATAAAAGAGGAAAAGCCCAAGTATCTGGTTTTCATGCTCGATGGAAAAGGCAAAAACTTTCGTCACGAGCTTTATGACCAGTACAAGGCTCAGCGCCCGCCTATGCCGGATGATTTGCGCTTCCAGATAGAACCGCTCAAAGAAGCCCTGAATGTGCTCGGAGTGCCGCTTATTGTTTCCGAGGGTGAAGAGGCTGACGATTGCATTGCTTCCCTTGCCGCTCGTTACAAATCCGAACGTCCGGTGGTTATTCTTGGCGCGGATAAAGATCTCAAACAGTGCCTTGATGAAAATGTTTTCATGTGGGACCCGGTAGGACGTAAAGAAAAGATTACCTCGCTCGCTGATTTCCGTGAAGATACCAAGCTGGAACCGGATCAGTGGGCGGATTTTCAGGCTCTGGTTGGCGACTCCGCTGATAACATTCCCGGTGTGCCGGGCGTGGGTAAGGTTACCGCCACCAAGATCATGGCCGAATACCCCACTCTTGAGGATATTCGCGACAACTACGAGAATCTTAAACCGGCCATCCAGAAGAAGATGAAGGATGAGCTGGAAAATATTTTTGTTTATCGCCAGTTGACCCGCATGCGCATGGACAGTTGTTCCAATTACGACATCAGTCAGTGCAAGCTTCGTGATGTGGATCAGGACCGTGCCGCGCAGTTCATGACCACCTACGAATTCCGTTCTCTGGAACGCGATGTGAAAGCTTTATTTCCCGCTACCGCAGGCTCATCATCTGTGACTCCAGCCCCGGCTGCCAAGCCTAAGACATCTGCTTCCGGGCAGTTTTCCCTGTTCGGGGAAGAAACTCCGGCTCCGGCGGCACCTGAGAATCGTCTTGAACTTCAGAAAGTTTCTTCTGCTGCTGAATTACCTGATTTTGCAGACAAGGAAGTCGGTCTGGTTCGTGAAGGAAATGTTTTTTTCATTGGTCTGGGTGGTCAGGAGTGGATGTGCAAGGTTACTGCGGCTGAACTGGTCGCCGGATTGCAATCCGCTAAGACCATTGTTGTGGCTGATGTGAAATCTTTTTTGAGGGCTGATGAAGCATGGGCTGAGATTCCGCTTTCTCGCTGGTTTGATTTGAGCCTTGCCGCTTACCTGCTCAACCCTGAAGAACGCAATTACGGCTGGGAACGTATGCGGGCTATGCTTTTTGCCGGAGATGAACTGCCTGACGCAGTGGATGAAGTTCATCCCGATGCACAGGGGCTGGCCGCACTGGCACTCATGCATGTGCTTGGTCCGCGCGTAAAATCCGCAGGGCTTGATGAACTTACCGCAAATCTTGAAATACCGCTGATCCCTGTGCTTGCTGATATGGAAAAGGCCGGGATTACCATCGATCTTGCCGCATTTGCTGATTTTCTTACCGAAGTCAACGAACGTATCAATGAGCTTACTCGTACTATCCACGAACGGGCAGAGGAGCCATTCAACATCCGCTCCAGCCAGCAGATGGCGACGGTTCTGTTCGATTCTCTCGGTCTCAAACCCGGAGGTAAGACCCCCAAGGGTGCGCTTTCAACTGCAAACTCTGTGCTTGAAAAACTTTCCGGGCAGCATGAGATCATCACCGATATTCTTGAATACCGGAAGATGGAGAAGTTGCGCTCCACCTATCTTGAACCTATGCCCAAGCTGGTTAATTCCGACGGGCGGATTCATACAAATTTCAATCAGCTGGCAACCGCCACCGGGCGTCTGTCCAGTTCCGGTCCCAACTTGCAGAACATCCCCATTCGCGGGGATCAGGGCAAGCGCATGCGGGCCTGTTTTACAGCCGGGGAAGGTTTGCGCTTAGCAGCAGCGGATTATTCGCAGGTAGAGCTGCGCGTACTGGCTCATTTTTCCAGTGATCCGGCCCTTGTTTCCGCTTTTGAACAGGATGAGGATATTCACTCCCGTACAGCTGCCTTGCTTTTTGACCGTGATCCGGCGGATGTTACCTCTGATGAGAGACGCAATGCCAAGACTATTAACTTCGGTCTGATTTACGGCATGGGACCGCAGAAGCTTTCTCGCGAACTTGGCATCAAAATTAACGAGGCCAAGGAATTTATCGCCAAATATTTTGAAAAGCTGGATGTACTCAAAGACTTTTACGATTCTGTTGTGGAGCAGGGGCGTGAGAAAGGTTATGTTACTACCCTTTCCGGGCGTAGACGTCTTCTGCCTGAACTGCATTCCACCAGTCAGCAGGTTCTTTCGCAGGCCCGCAGGCAGGCCATCAACACTGTTATTCAGGGCAGTGCTGCCGACATCATCAAAATGGCTATGATCAAAGTAGCTGATAATGCAGAGATCAAGCATCTCGGCGGCAGGTTGATCCTGCAAATTCATGATGAACTTTTAGTAGAAGGCCCGGAAGAGAATATCGAAGAAATAGGTAAGCTCCTGCAACATGACATGCAGACCGTAACGACTTTAGCTGTGCCGCTCAAAGTAGATCTCGGTTTAGGGCGCAACTGGGCTCAGGCGCATTAATTTTTTAAATACTTGAATCTTGCGGATAATGTTTTTAGAATCCGGCAGATTATTTAAGGAGTTTAGTTATGTCTGACGATAAAAAATGTGGTTGCGGCAGCGAATATGCTAAGGATATGCCTATCCCAGAGGTTAATTTTTCTACTTTTGTCATGTCTATGAGTTCTTCAGCTATGGTTCATCTCGGTGAAGTGGCTGATCCTTCCAGTGGCAGAGTTGAGTTTTCCCCGATACTTGCCAAACAGTCCATCGACGTGCTCGCTGTGCTTGAAGACAAAATCAAGAACGGTATGACCGAAGATGAAGAACGACTCCTTTGCGAATTGCTTTACAATCTGCGAATGAAATACGTGCAGAAGACCCAGAAATAGCCAGTCTTTTTTTACATTTCTTTTTTATGCCTTTGATCGGGTATATCTTTTAATTCTGATTTTTCCGGGCGCGATTAGCTGCGCCCTTTTGTTAAATATTTATTGCAAGGATGGATAGTTATGAGTGCCGTGCCAGTAGGTCTTGTGGGAGTAACCGGATATACCGGAATGGAACTTACCCGTATTTTGAGCAATCATGACGGCATGAAGCTTGTCCGCGTAACCTCTCGTGCCGAGGCTGGAAAAAAGCTCGCTGATATTTATCCTTTCCTCAATGGCATGGAACTGGGTGGGCTGGAAATTACCGCACCGGACGTTGATGATCTGGCTGATGCCTGTGATCTGGTTTTTCTTGCCGTGCCCCACAAGACCGCCATGAATATTGGCGGACAGCTTTACGATAAGAATATCAAAGTGGTGGACCTCAGTGCCGATTTCAGGATTCGTGACCGCGAGACTTATGAAGAGTGGTACAAGGTGGATCACACACGCGAAGACCTTCTGCCGGAGGCTGTGTACGGGCTACCTGAATTCTATCGCGATCAGGTCAAAGGAGCCAAGCTCGTTGCTAACCCCGGTTGCTATCCTACTTCCGTAATTGTCGGTCTGACCCCGGCTTTGCGTGAAGGGCTGGTGGAGACAACCGATATTGTCATTGATTCCAAATCCGGTACCAGCGGAGCTGGGCGCAAGGCTGCTGTGGGAACCCTCTTTTGTGAAGTTGCTGATTCTTTTCGCGCCTACGGACTGACCACTCATCGCCATACCCCGGAAATCGAGCAGGAACTTGCTGTTGCTTCCGGCGAGGATATGACTGTTTCCTTTAATACTCATCTGCTGCCCATTGATCGTGGAATTCTTTCCACCATCTACACTAAGTTGAAGCCGGGCGTGACTGCTGAAGAAATCCGTGCTGTTTATGAAAAGGCTTACGGAAATGAGAAGATGATCCGTTTCCTGCCTGAAGGACAGTTGCCGGAAACTCGCTGGGTACGCGGAACCATGTTTTGTGATGTTGCTGTTGTTCCGGATAACAGGAGTGGAAGACTGATCATCGTTTCCGCCATAGACAACCTTTGCCGTGGCGCATCCGGGCAGGCTGTCGCCAATGCCAACCTCATGCTTGGTTTTGAGGAAACAAGAGGGCTGTCTCTTGCCCCGATGATGCCTTAAATCGAAGTTTTATAGTTTACGTTGATTGATATTAATATCTCGGTGGGATATGTTGTGTTCTGACTTACTGTAGACTTTATAAACCGACTTCGGGGAACGTGATCTCATGGTTGAATGTAGTGATGCTTTTCTGGATTCTTTCTTTGTTGCCAGACAGCCTGTTTTCGACGTGGAGAAAGGCGTCTGGGGTTATGAATTGCTTTTTCGTAGTTCCTCGGGAAGCAACGTTGCTGATATCGGTGATGAGGACGCAGCGACTTCTCAAGTGATTGCAGACGGGTTCGGCTTGATTCAGGAAGATATCGAAGAAGGACAGCGACTGCTAGTCAACTTCCCCCGTAATATGCTGCTGGAAGGGGCTGCTGATTTTTTGCCCCCCGAAGTCTGTGTGGTTGAAATTCTGGAGCATGTTCAGCCTGAACCTGATGTTCTCGAAGCACTTAAGGAGCTGAAAGAACGGGGTTATGTACTGGCCCTTGATGACTACATCGGACAGGAGGGCTTTGAGCCTTTTATTGAGTTGGCGGATATAGTCAAAGTCGATTGTCTTGATTTGAAACCTGATGAACTTGTCAATGTTGTCGGCAATCTCAAACAGTTAGGCGTAATGCTTCTGGCTGAAAAAGTTGAAGACAATGAGATGTTTCATCGTTGTTTGGAGCTGGGCTTTGATCTTTTTCAGGGCTTTTTCTTCAGTCGTCCGGAGATTATACCCGGAAAGAAAGTTTCTAGCAGCAATCTTAACCGCATGCAGCTCTTGAGTTCCATTAGTGGTGACGATTTTGATGTTGATGATTTGACTGAGGCCATCAACTCCGATGTGTCGATCAGCTATCGCCTGTTGAAGTTTATGAATTCACCTA
This sequence comes from Marinifilum sp. JC120, assembly GCA_004923195.1. Lineage (NCBI taxonomy): Bacteria > Pseudomonadati > Bacteroidota > Bacteroidia > Marinilabiliales > Marinifilaceae > Marinifilum > Marinifilum sp. JC120. The sequence goes on from RDSB01000007.1 coordinate 27,615, forward strand.
CCTTTGGGTTGCCCAACGAAATTAATTCCATCAAACAGGCCATTGCTTTGATCGGATACAGGAAATTGGCAGGTTGGCTGCGTATGATTCTGCTCTCGGATATGAGTTCAGGTCCGGCAGGTAACGAGCTTGCTTTTCTTTCCATAAAAAGGGCTAAGTTTTTGGAGCTGTTATGCTTGGAAATTAAGCATTGTCCGCTTTCATCTGAATCAATGTTTATGCTGGGGCTGTTTTCCCTGCTTGATGTCCTGTTGGGCAGACCTATGGCAGAGCTAATGGAAGAACTACCAGTGGAAAAAGAGCTTATACAGGCTTTGGTAGGTAAAAAAAATACAGCTTCGTTATATCTTGATTTGGTCAAATTTCTTGAGAAGGCGGAATGGGATGAATTAGGTGGTTTGATCATGGGTAATAATCTTTCTTCTCTTGCAGTGGCAAGAAGCCATCTAGCTGCCATGCAGTGGGCCAATGAGGTTATCCTGATGGGCCGGGACAATTAATCTGATCAAGATCGGGTAAGGGAATATTGTGAGCAGCGAAGATTTAAAGCTGGATAAAAATGATTTTGAGTTGTTGCGCAAGCAGATTTATCGCATGTGTGGATTGACCATCTCTGAGGGCAAGGAATATCTGATTCAGCATCGTTTCAAATCATTGTACAAAGCCCGCAACTGTCGTTCTTGGGGTGAGTTTTACAAACTTTTAGTTTCCGGTGACACTCGTTTCAAGGAAGAAGCAGTCTCAGCTATCAGTACTCACGAAACCAGTTTTTTTCGTGACAATCATCCCTTTGCTTCCATAAGAAATAAGGTTCTGCCTGAGCTTTTGAAGAGCCGCAGACCTGGGGCAAAAATTAAAATCTGGTGTGCAGCCTCATCCACCGGGCAAGAGCCGTACTCCCTTTCCATGCTTATTCATGAGTGGACCAGAGCAGCCGGTGGCGGAAAGATTTCCCCTGTGGATTTTTCAATTCTGGCTACAGACATTTCCGGAGCAGTGGTTGATCGGGCCAAAGAAGGACTTTTCAGCAATCATGAAAAATCAAGGGGATTGCCGTCCGGTTATGATAAGTATTTTGAGAAGAAGGGTGGTCGCTGGCAAGTAGATTCTTCAGTGAAGTCCCTTGTTACTTTTAAGAAGTTTAACTTGCTTGATTCATTTCGGTCTTTGGGACAATTTGATTTTGTCATGTGCCGCAACGTGTTGATATATTTTGATGACCGCACAAAAATTGATATTGTTCACCGCATTCACGATATGCTGCCTGATAAAGGCTACCTCATGCTAGGATCCACTGAAACTCTGGCCGGGCACACGGACCGCTATACCACCGAGCACATGGGGCCGGTGATCCTTTACCGCAAGATGCGTGGGATAAAATAAAACCGCCGACTTCCATAGGAAATTGGCGGTAATTTTTTTAAGGAAATAGTCCGTTAGATGTCGTACTTGGTTCCGAACAGGGTTCTGATCTTCTGAATGAACATATCCATGTCCGCAACAGGTTTAAGCAAAACGTTGTCCGAAGAAATTCCGTAAGCTCGGACATCCGGCGGAACTGCGTAGTCCACAGATCCGGTATGGATGATAAAATCCATGTCCGGGTGCAGTTCTTTCAGGTGAATGATGAGGTCGTTGCCGTGCATTACCGGAAGACGCATGTCTACGATGGCGATATCGGCATGTTCGGTTTTCATCAGGGTCAGGGCTTCTTCGGCACTTCCCACCGAGATTACATCCAGACCTTCGTCTTCAAGGTAATCAACAAGGTTCTCTCTGACCATCTGCTCATCATCTACAACCAGAATTTGCATATACTCTCCATCTCATCTGTGCTTGTTTGAGCATTAAGTCCAATAAAATCAAACTCAGACTTATCTCAGTTTCATTGTTAAGCATAATGCAATGTATTTTTCTTGGCAACGAAAATGAACGTAAAGTTAAGCTTCTTTTGAAAATAAAAAAGGAGGCCTTTTGAAAGACCTCCTCTTGGTTCTAATGTGTTGCAAAGTGTTAGCAACAGAAGGTGTTGTAAACCTGCCTGTCTTTGTATTCTGCTTTCTTGCCTTTATTCCACTGTTTGACCGGGCGATAGTAGCCTACAATGCGGGTGTAGACTTCAGCTTCAGAGCCGCATTCGGGGCAGGTATGATGTTCGCCCTGAATGTAACCGTGTTCCTTGCATATGGAAAAGGTCGGGGTGATAGAGAGATAAGGAATCTTGGTGTTACGGAAAGCTTTGATGATAAAGCTCTTCAGGGCATCAATGTCGGCTGTTGATTCGCCAAGGAATGTGTGGAAAACAGAGCCGCCAGTGTACAGGGGCTGCAATTTGTTCTGATGCGAGAGAGCGAGAACCACATCTTCAGAAACACCTACGGGCAGGGTTGTAGAGTTCGTGTAGTAGGGGGTTCCGTTGCCTGAAGTCTGGATATCCGCATAAAGGGCTTTGTCGATCTTTGCCAGACGGTAGCTGGTTCCTTCGGCCGGAGTAGCTTCAAGGTTGTAGAGGCTGCCTGTTTCTTCCTGAAATTGGGATGTCAGATCACGCAGATGGTTGAGTACCCGAGTCATGAGTCTTACGCCGGAAGGGGTTTCAATCCCCTTGCCCAGCAGGTTCAGGCAGGCTTCGTGTCCGCCCAGCAGTCCGATGGTGGAGAAGTGTCCTTTGTAACCGTTTTTTAGGTAACGGCGGGACCATGGGAACATGCCGTTATCAAGGTTGGTCTGGATCAGTTTCCGTTTGAACTCGAGTGAGTTTTTGGCCTGAATAGCGTATTCTTCAATGAGATCAAGGAAATCTTCTTCGCCCTGAGCAAGATAAGCCAACTTGGGCAGGTTGAGAGTTACCACGCCTATGGATCCGGTCAGGTCGCCTGCTCCGAACAGTCCGCCGACCTTGTTGCGCAGTTCGCGCAGATCCATTTGCAGACGGCAGCACATGGAGCGCACATCTTCGGGGTTGAGGTCTGAATTAATGAAATTCTGGAAGTAAGGTACGCCGTATTTGGCGGTCAGGTCGAGCAGGGTTTTGCCGATCTGGGAATCCCAAGGGAAATCTTCGGTTACATTGTAAGTGGGGATGGGGAATGAGAAAATGCGGTTATGCTGGTCCCCGTTGACCATTACTTCAAGGAAGGAGCGGTTGATCATCTCCATTTCTTCGGCATATTCGCCGTAGGTGGTGTCCTGAAGCTTGCCACCAATTATTACCGCTTCCTTGGCAATATGTTTGGGCGGAACAAGGTCGAATGAAAGATTAGTGAATGGACTCTGGCCGCCCCAGCGGGAAGTTGTGTTCAGGTTGAACACGAATTTCTGCATTGCCTGACGCACTTCCTCGTAGGTAAGACCGTCATGGCGGATAAATGGTGCGAGATAGGTGTCGACATTGTTGAAAGCCTGTGCACCTGCCCATTCATTTTGCAGAGTGCCGAGAAAGTTGACCATTTGACCGAGGGCAGCGTCAAAGTGTCTTGCCGGTCCGGCACAGGAGCGTCCTTCAAGGTTAAAACCTTCGAGCAACAGGTCGCGCAGGGACCATCCGGCGCAGTAGCCAGCCAGTCCGTAGGAAAGATCATGAATATGAAAATAGCCGTGTTCGTGGGCCAGTCTGATTTCTTCAGGGTATTTTTCAAGGGCGTAACGGGCCTGAATCGTTCCGGAGAGATGAAGCATGAGCCCCTGAAAGGAGTGAGTCATGTTGGCATTTTCAGCCACACGCCAGTCGCTCTTTTCAAGATATTCATCAATGGTTTCTTTGATGTCGAGATAGGCGTCTTTCTGGTTTCTTAGTCGGCGGCGGTTGTCGCGGTAGAGAATGAATTTTTTGGCCACAGAGTGCAACCGGGAATCCATAAGCGCTTCTTCGACCATATTCTGAACATGTTCCTGTTCAGGAATATCGACTCCGTCGAGCTTTTGTTCCACTTTTCTGGCCATGCGTTTGGCCATGAGCGGATCTTTAATTCCATTGGCGCCTAATGCTTTAAAAATGGCCTGTGCAATGCGCTCAGTCGACCAGGTCTCCAACCGGCCGTCTCTCTTCATTATCTGCGTGGGCATGATCTCTCCTTGGAGGAATGTAGTTCTGGATGGTCAGGTTAAAGCCATCCGGAATGTATCCTTTGGCGGTTTCGACATCTTCATCTGTAAGGATAGGCATCTTGGTCAGACGAAAATAGAAGGCTTTGGGGTTGGCTTCGGCAAGCTCAAAAATCCTCTCAAGGTTTTTCTGCGCAGCTTCAGCGGTAACGGCCTGCCCGGTCAGGGCAGGATACTTTTCATACGGTCCTTTAACGTCAACGGCGAACATGTCCGCCAATCCCTGCTGAAGAATATCTTCCAGAACTTCAGGAAGCATTCCGTTGCTGTCCATCTTGATAGGCAGCTTGGATACTTGTTTGATTTCATAGAGGATTTCTCCGAGGTTAGGTACCGTTGTAGGCTCGCCACCAGTGATTGTGACCCCGTCAAGCCATTTTGCTCGGTTCCTTAGGAAAGATTTCATGTCCTCTCTGGATAGAAGCGGCAGCCTCTCCATGTTCCACGCCATGTCGAAGTTGTGACAGGTAGGGCAGTTCAAGTTGCATCCGCCAAGGAAGAATACACAGCTGGTCCGGCCCGGCCAGTCGCAAAGGCTGAGCGGTTCAATACCGCGAAGATGATTCCATCCAGAAGAGAGTTCGTTCATAGTTTTATTTTGATGAATGTATGTTGTTTTACAGAGATCTTTTTCTTAGATTCAGTCTCATGCCCCGTAAATCAGGGGCTGAAACAGGTACGGGAAGAATACTAACTCAGGGTATGAGTTTTGTACAGGGGGGTGAGTGAAAAATTGTTGTTACATTGTCATATTTAGCGATTATTGGTGGTAATTGGGAAATGTTTGAAAAACGAAAAAGTTTTCCACAGGTTCGTAACCTTAAAAGAGGTCGAAAAAACAGGACTTTTTCTAAACAAAGTTTAGAAAAAAAGTTGTTTTCAAAGTAAGGAATTGGTTTTTGACAAGGAGTGGAAAATAGTAAGGAAGGTTGTGCGGTTGCACAAAATGATCAGTTCTTTTAGCATAGCAGTATGTGATTTGAAAAGAAATTTTCCAGTGAAATTTAAAATTATTGCGCGTGCTGAGTCCCTTCCAAGGGTAAAGCTGACCGGCTTTTCGGTCGAAAAGTTATATATCTGAAAACATAACCTTTCTTGCGAGGTTTTATGAGAAGTCTTTTGTTTATGCTCGTATTATTCGTTCTCAGTCATGTGCCTTCGCCTGCTCAGGCCAGAAGCATGGAGGAGGAGCGGGCCATGTGTCTGACCAGAAGTGCTCTTGCCCGGTCCCAGTGCAAGGACGAGCACGAGTTCAGCTATGTGGGGAAACAAAGAGGGAATATTTATATTTTCAATTCTTTCTATGCAGCTAAATATACTGATTTTTTCTGCAAGATAGAGAATGGGGATATAACCATCATATCTCGGAATAAGAAATTCCGGCGCAGTGTGAAGTTCTATATTGATGAAAATGAGTGCGGGGTTATTGAATATTTCCCGGCATCATGCACTCGACGTTCTGTTATCAAGTGTTGTTTTCCCAAGTCTAAGAAGGAATTGAAGGCCGATAAGGAGTTGGAATTTTGGCAACGCTCCGTTCCTGATCTGTTGAAAGAGGATCAGGAAAAAGCCATTAAGGAATTGCAGAACCGGACAACTAAATCTTCCGAAACCAAGCCAGAAGGGCAATAGCGGGAGTCAGTCCGTAGAGGGGCCAGTAGATTTGATTGTAGGTGAAAAAAATAACAGCACCGAGCAAAAAAAGGGCGTAAACCCAAGCCTCTCCATGTTTGGAGAAACGGCGCTCCTTTTCCATTTTCAGGCGGAACATGTCCCCTCGTTCCTGTTGGGCGATATTGGATTCCAGTCGTTTGTGACCGGATTGTAGTTTGTGTCCACACTTGGAACATATTTTTGCCGCGTTATTGTTTTTTTTGCCGCATTTGGTACACGTTATCATTAAACTTAAGTTCCTTTAATAGTTGCCTATTTATGGCTCGATAGCTTGATTGTAGGATGTCTGTTTTTTGACTTCATCAATATTTTATTTGTTTATCTGATTTTAGCAAGAAAAGTACCATTATTTTCAGATGTTTCTTTTTTATAGGCTGACTTTTGGAGACAAAGAGGGCATTCTGCCAAGTGCGCAATAGAAGCGGTTAAGGCTTATAATTCTAAACTTCTTGACTATTGTGGCTGAATTGAGACATTTTTATGCAAATAATTAAGAAATTGTGGATGGAGTGTTCATGAGTGACGTGTCCCAGGAAAGCCCGCAGGTTCCTGATAAAGATAAGCGGATTGATTTTTACCTGAAAGTCTTGGCTCGCCTTAAGGAGCGCAGTACCCTGCGCGAAGTACTTGAGCGCGAGGTGTTCCTTGAATTTATCAAGTATAATAACAATCGCATTAATGAATTTCCCCTGCTTGAAAAACAGCAGAGTGGAATTATTGCCTTGCTATGTCACCGCTCCACCGATCTCCCCGCCCATGAGTTCATCAAGAAAATTTTAAGTGAATTTATCCTGATGATCGGCCGTTACAGCAAACTCAAAGACGGCAAGGATAAAGAGGCACTGGACAGCATCCGCTCTCGGTTAATCAATGCTGAAACCCTGCTGATCAAGACCGTTCAGGGGGTTGTTTACGCTTCCTGTCTTATTTCTGATAATTTCGAAGAAGTAACCCTGCGTCATCTTGGTGAACCTGCCCTCAAAAAGTACAATGCCCTGCTTGAGCAGTATGAGCTGGATAAGGATTTCTGGCAGGCCCTGATCAATCAGTTTATCACTCAAGATGTGGAGTCTTCACTTACCGACATCATTACCAATGAGCGCTATGTCCTAACTAGGGATAAGAATTATGTTATCCTGCGTTTTCCTTTTGATGATGTCACTGGACGTTTTTCTTCCGAAATTCCCGCCATTGATAAAACCCGTATCCAGACTGCATTTGAACAGGTCGGAGCGGATGAGGAGTCCGCAGGGACCCTGAAGATGACTTACAATTCCCTATTGGAAAGCGGGGTACTTGTTCAGGGTGATGAACCAATAAGCAATGATGTTGTCGAACGTATTGCCCGTATTGTCTGTATTGATCCTGCTACAACCAAGTTCAAACATGATTATGACAGTGCCATGGAGGCCCTGCGTGAGACGGCTTATTCTGCTGATAGTGCTGAGAAAGAAGCTGAAATGGCTCGTAAAATGCAATTTTCGCAGGATCAGATAGGGGCCTGTGCCATCGGAGTCAGTATCACTCTCGATATTGTTGTCCGTGAATTTTTGCTGGGCCTGAAAAATTTTACCCAGCGTGATGAAAAGGTACTTACCATATACCTGCGCAGGTTCGGGGTGGATGCCTTGGACAAACTTTTTATCTATCTTACCGAGGCGAAGTTTTCCTCTTTGCTTAAGAACAAGATGCAGGGCGAAGAAAGTAAGATGCAACTGCGGGTGCTTAAGCGCAGGCGTGCATCGACCAAGGACGTGCAGGCTCTGCATGAAATTGGGATGACCCGCATCCGCATGGCAAGGTTGTGGCTCAAGGATTCCTCAAACGCAAACTGGCTGATTTTCAAGCAGAACACTCCTCAAGAATTGATCAAGGAAATGCAGTTGCTGGCTCTTGAAAAAGAATTGGCGACCGCAATTTTGAGATTGTTCGAAAAAGGCGATTTCAAGATCGAATTTCTTGTCTTCATCAGTTTGCAGGCTGTAGCCAAGGCCACCAAGGATGTGCGTGGCAAACTCAATGATCTTTTTATGCGTTTCGGCATTGGTGAGCAGAGTGACGAGCAGCTTGCCAAGAAATTGTCCGCTCCGGTAAAGTAAAGAATGCTTCCAGCGGCCAAACCTTTTCGTAAGGTTTCGCCTCGTTGACGGCTATGTGTCGTGTTATTTTGAAATCCAAAAGAAAAACGCTCTCTCGGAAATTTCCGAGAGAGCGTTTTTTTGTCGTTGTTTGAAAATCTACTAGACAAATACAACAGTTTTGTTGCCGTCCACAAGTACTCTTTCAGTAAGGTGCCATTTTACGGCTCTGCTCAGGACCTGACGTTCAATATCGCGGCCCAGCACTTTGAGTTCTTCATAGTCGTGGCGGTGGGAAACGCGGATAACGTCCTGTTCGATGATGGGCCCCTGATCCAGCTCCTCGGTAACGTAGTGGGCGGTAGCTCCGATGAGCTTAACCCCGCGTTCTCCTGCCCTGCGGTAGGGATCGGCTCCCACGAATGCAGGCAGGAAGGAGTGGTGGATGTTGATGATTCTGCTCGGGTAGGCATCAATCAGTTTGGGTGTCAGAATCTGCATGTAGCGGGCGAGGATTACCAGATCGGCATTGCCTTCCAGCAGTTCAAGAATTTTATCCTCAGATTCTTCTTTTTTGTCTTTTTCCACTGAAACGTGGTGGAAAGGCACACCAAACGATTCAACCGCTTCACGCAGGTCTTCGTGGTTGCTGATGACCATGGTGATCTCGGTATGGAGTTCGTCGCGCTTGGCTCTCCAGAGCAGGTCCATAAGTGCATGGTCGAATTTTGAGACGAGAATGGCTGTCTTTTTCTTGATCCATGCCGGATTAATATTCCAATCCATTTCGAATTTAGCAGCAACTGTTTCGGCAAATTCCTGTCTGAATTCTTCAAGGCTGTCCTCAATTCCATTCATATGAAATTTCATTCTGAGGAAAAAACGTCCGCCTACCGGGTCACTTGAATGCTGGTCGGAATGGATGATGTTTGCATTCTTTGAAAAAAGGAATCCGGAAACCGCAGAAACGATACCGGGTCTGTCCTTACAGGATACAGTCAAATATGCTGTGGATGCTCTTGATGATGTCATTTTTTATCTCGATAAAATATAAATTTGTTCCAAAAAAGGGAGTACTTTTAACAACTCAATCCATGGCAGGCAAGCTAAAGCAGCAAGTCTGAATCTTTGGCTTGCGGTTGTGGTTTTAAGAATAAGTGTTATAATTTTCGAAATTATGAAAAAATGTCTTTACAATTATTAAATCTGAAATTATCTCAGGCTCGATTTTCGTTTTCATAAAAAGAAGATGTTTAGAAAATAAATGCAGGCAGTCTGCTTTCGAGGTTGAATATGAGTGTTTTGAACGGAGAAGTGGTTTACTCCGCTATCCATGGATTCATGTATTTCGGGGATATTGTCTTTGCGGTAAGTGGCGCGCTGGCTGCCGGCAGGCGCAGGATGGATATCGTCGGCTATGTCCTGATCGGGACAATTACCGGGCTTGGTGGCGGTTCGTTGCGTGATGTGCTTCTGGATCATCCGGTCTGGTGGACCCATGAGCCGGTGGAGCTTTATCTGTGCATCATGGCTACCTTGTTTACCTATTTCTGCCGTCTGGAGATCAAGGACCGCTACAAGGCGACATCATGGTTTGATGCCCTCGGGCTTAGTGCATTTGCTGTTACCGGGAGTTCCGTTGCATTTTTGCAGTCTCAGGTTCCATGGACTGTGGCTGTATTCATGGGGGTTATGACCGCTACCGGGGGAGGGGTCATCCGTGATCTTTTGACCGGTAATCGGCCTATGATTCTTTGCGGGGAGCTTTACGCTGTGGCCGCGCTGACCGGGGCATTTGTCAACGTTGGTTTAATGAAACTGCATGTGCAGCCCGAAGTTGCCATGGCTGCCGGGTTTCTCAGCACATTGACCCTGCGTGGATTTGCCGTTATTTTTGATATTCGGTTGGGCCCTCCCGGAGAGTTCGTAAGGGTGGGAGGTCGAAATCATAGGAGAAACCATCATGTTCAGAGAGATTCAGAATACTAAAAAGATTTTGCCTGAAGGTTCGGTAGAAGACATTTTGCAGGCCGGGGAAGAGGGCGTATTGGCGACAATTGGTGAGGACGGTTATCCTTATGCGACTCCGCTTAGTTACGTTTACCATAACGGAGCTATCTATTTTCATTGCGCATTGACCGGGCATAAGCTGGATAATATCGCGTTTAATCCCAAAGTATCTTTCTGTGTCTATGTTGAGACAGAACTGCTGCCTTCAAAATTCAGCATAAAATTCAAGTCGGTTATTGCTTTCGGCAAAGCCGAAAAAGTTTCCGGGGATGAGAAAAAAGAGGCTCTGCTTGCGCTGATACACAGGCTTTCACCGGATTATATTCCCGCAGGCGAGAAGTATATAAAAAATGATATGGATAAGGCCGCGGTTATCAAAATTAATATTGAACATGCCACGGCTAAAGGCCGGAAGTCGTAATTATTTCACTACATGAATAGTAAAACGGCTGGTTTGACGAAAAGTCAAAACAGCCGTTTTTAATTTTTAAAGCACACTATATTATACGAAGCGGCGAAGCCAAACTAAAAAAGTTTGGGATTCTTAAACCCTTTTCAAAGGGTTTGAGCCCCCGGAGGGACCGTCGGTAGACCCGCCGGAGGCATCACCCGCCCAAATACGCCTTCTTTACTTCAGGGTCATCCATAAGCTGTGCAGACGAACCTTGGGCCACTATTTCCCCGGTATCGAGCACATAGCCGCGATGGGCGAATTTTAGCGCAAGATTTGCGTTCTGCTCGATTAAAAGGATGGTCAACCCTTGTTCATTCAGTTCCTTGAGGGTGCGGAACATGTCGTACATGAGCAGCGGCGCCAGACCCATGGAAGGTTCATCGAGCATGATGAAATTGCACTTGGACATGAGCGCACGGCCCACGGCCAACATCTGCTGTTCGCCTCCTGATAGTGACTCGCTGCGTTGCTTGCGGCGTTCGGCCAGACGTGGGAACAGGGCAAAGACGCGGTCATAATCGCTGTGAATATCCTTGACCGAATCTTTGCGGGCATAGGTTGCCAGCTTGAGGTTTTCTTCCACGGTGAGGTTACCGAAAATATGGCGTCCTTCCGGGACAAGGGCCAAGTGCAGGTCGGAGATTACCTTGTGCGGCGGCATGTCGAGAATGGAATTGCCTTCCCAGCAGATATCACCGGAGAGGACCTTGGGTGCTTCCGGCGGGGGTAACCGGCTGATGGAGAGTAAAGTGGTGGTCTTACCTGCACCGTTGGCACCGATGAGGGTGACGATTTCACCTTCATTTACATTGAACGAGATCCCGTGCAGGGCCTCAATATTACCGTATTTGACGCGGAGATCTTTGATTTCAAGTAGAGTATTCATCAGATTGAATCATCTCCCAGATAGGCTTTGATAACAGTCTCACTGGACTGGATATCTTCAGGTGTTCCTTCGGCGATGGTGGCGCCGAAATCAATACATTTGATCCATTGGCAGAGGCTCATGACCACTTTCATCTGGTGTTCGATCATGAGAATGGTGATGTCGAACTCATCATGAATCCATTTGATGAGTTTGATTAGTCCTTCAACGTCTGAGGAGTTAAGCCCTGCTGCGGGTTCATCAAGCAGCAGCAGCTTGGGCTGGATGGACATGGCCCGGGCGATCTCAACCCGCCGCTGCAAACCGTATGGCAGGTTGGTGGGTAATTCTTCGGCATATTCCTTCAGGTCCATGAATTCGAGCAACTCGGTGGAGATGCGGTCAATTTCCTTTTCTCTTAGATAGTAATTTTTCGTACGCATGACGGCATCAAAAAAGCCGTAGCCCATGCGGTAATGCTGAGCAATGCGGATGTTGTCCATCACGGTCATGTCATGCCAGAGGCGGATGTTCTGGAATGTGCGGGCCACGCCCAGTGCGGTTACCTTATGCGGTTTAAGCCCGCGTGTGGGAGTTCCGCCGAAAGTGATGGCTCCTTCGGTGGGCTGATAGAATCCTGAAATGAGGTTGAAGATAGTGGTCTTACCCGCACCGTTTGGGCCGATCAGTCCGGTGAGGGAGCCTTCTTCAAGCTCGATATTGAAATCGGATACAGCCTGAAGGCCCCCGAATCTTTGTGTGAGTCCGTCTATACTTAAAAGTGACATTTTATCTCCTTTTCTCGCGGGGTTGCCTACTTGAATTTGTAGAATTTCTTAAGCCGCGGGAATAGGTCGGGCAGTTCCTTGTTGCCCATGATTCCTTCGGGCCTGAACTGCATGAGCAGGATCAGGGTCAGCGGGATGAGCACCCATTTCCAGACCTGACTGAGATGATAACTGTCCGGGAGCAGGTTCAGGAAATGCAGTCCGGTGTCGATTGCCGGGATAATGAAACGCAGCAGTTCGAGCATTACAGTGAAGAAGATCGCGGAGAGGATTGAACCGCCCAGCGATCCCATGCCGCCGAGGTAAACCATGACTAAGCACTCGGTGGATTTCATAATGTTGAAAGATTGCGGGTTAACGTAACCGAGAACATGGGCGAAAAGTGCGCCCGCTACCCCGGCAAGGCCGGAGGAAAGCATAAAGGCGGCCATTTTCATTTTGTTGGTATTTACACTCATGATTTCAGCTGCGACTTCATCCTGACAAATAGACATGATGCCCTTACCGTAAGTTGAAGAAACAAAGCGGCGAATCATCCAGATGCTGGCAAATGTTCCGAGGATCACCCAGATCATCATCCACGGGATATCGACCACGTCTTCCATGGCGTTGAGTACCCGTTTCATACCCATGAATCCGCGCGGACCACCGATGATATCCATGTTTTCAATGGCTGAAATGACCATATAGTTGGCGGCAATGGTAATGATTGCCAGATAGTCGCCCCTTGTCTTGAAGGAAGGGACTGCCACGATGAGTCCGGCTACAGCGGAAACAAGACCTGCAATAATTATTATGATGGGAAATCCTAGCGGTGCCAGTTCCGGGGGCAGGATGGGGGCACCGAATATCTTGTCTTGAGCAAAAAACATTACGCTCAGAACGGAAGAGACATAGGCCCCGATACACATGAAACCAGCATGTCCGCAGGAAAATTCCCCCATGTACCCGTTGACCACGTTCAGGCTGGAAGAAAGGATGATGTTGATGCCGATAAACATGATTACTGACTGGATATATAGATCCAGCGCGCCGAACTGGGAAAGGGTCACTACAATGGCGGCCATTGCCCATATTCCGATATTAAAACTGTACTTCTGCATTATGATGATCCCGCCTTAAATCTTGGTCGTTTTGGCAACGCCGAATAGTCCGGTGGGCTTAATCCACAGGATTACCAGCAGGATGGAAAAGGCGAACAGGTCCCGGAAGGTGGAGGGAAAGAGGGCTACAACTCCGACTTCGATGAATCCGAGCAGAAAGCCGCCGATAAAGGCCCCGCGAATGTCCCCGATACCGCCTACAACTGCTGCTATAAAAGCTTTCCAGCCGATGAGCGCACCCATATACGGTTCAAGAATGGGATAGGACATGGCAAAAAGCAGTCCTGCCAGTCCTGCCATGCCGGAACCGAGTACAAAGGTGAATACGATCACGTTATCGATGGGAATTCCCATGAGCGGAATTGCGAATTTGTCGTAGGAAATTCCGCGCATGGCCATGCCGATTTTGGTTTTGGTGACGATGAATTGCAGGAGCAGGAAGACGGCAATAGCAGCGAAAATAACAATGATTTTAAGGTTGGTGACGGAAACGTTACCGAAAGTGTAAATCACTTTATCGAGCAGTTCGGGAAATTTTTTACGGCTGGCACCCAGCAGCGCAAGGTTGCCGTTTTCCAGAATCAGGCCGCACATAAGGGCGGTGATGACCACGTAAAGCCTATGCGCTCCCTTTCGTCTCAAGGGGCGGTAGGCAATACGTTCCAGTGTAACCCCGACTCCGGCGGTGAGAATCATGGTTAGGGGAACGGTTAATGCCAATACCATCCACGGGGCAAAGTCTAAGAAACCGAGAAGGGCGGTGGCCACGAAAAACGCGATGTAGGCCCCGACCATAAATATATCGCCGTGGGCGAAGTTGATCAGGAGCAGTACACCGTAAACAAGGGTGTAGCCCAGCGCAATGAGCGCGTAGAAGCTACCCCATTGCAGGGCATTGAGCAGATTCTGAATGAGGATATCCACTTTTCTCTCCCAGTCGGCGGGCCTGAATCCCGCCGACTGTTTTTGATAGGACTAAGGGCAGACGGATTCGGCGAATACGAAGTTGCCGTTTTCATCGATGCGTACAACAACAGCGCATTTGATGGGGTCACCCTGACTGTCGAATTTCATGGAACCGGTGATTCCTGCGAATTCCTTGATGGAGCTTAGGGCATCACGGATGGCCTTACGTTCGGTTTTCAAGTCGGAACTGTAGGAGCCCGCATCCTGAATGGCCTGAAGTACGAGGCGGGTTGCGTCCCAAGTGAGGGCGGCTACATCGTCAGGAGTTTCGCCGTATTTTGCTTCGTAGCGGTCGATGAATTCCTTGGTTGCACCCTTGGCTCCGGCTGCGGCGTAGTGGGTGGAGAAGAACTGGCCTTTGCAGTCATCGCCGCAAAGCTTCATCAGTTCTGCGGAACCCCATGCGTCAGAACCCATGAATGGACCTTTGTAGCCGAGGTCGCGGGCCTGTTTAACGATAAGGGCAACTTGATTGTAGTTATCGGGGACAAAGATGAAATCAGGATTGGAGTTGATGATCTTGGTCAGCTGTGCGGAGAAGTCCTGATCCTTGGTTCCGTGGGATTCAAAGGCCACAATGGATTTTTTGCCGTTTTTCTTTTCAAATACTTCCTTGAAAATTTCAGCAAGGCCTTTGGAATAGTCGTTGGAAATGTCGAAGAGAACCGCAGAGGTCTTGGCTTTGAACTGCTTGGTGGCGAAGTTCACAGCTACAGGACCCTGAAAGGGGTCGAGGAATGCCGCACGGAAAACCCAGGGGCGATTTTTGGTGGTATCCGGGTTGGTTGACCATGGAGAGACCATGGGGGTGCGGTTATCGTTGCAGGTACCGCCTGCGGGAACAGCCTGCTTGGAGGAGTTAGGGCCGATGATAGCGACTACGCCGTCCTGTTCAATCAGCTTGAGAGCTACGTTAACAGCTGATTCAGCTTTTGATTCGTTGTCTTCATAAAAGAATTCAAGAGGTACTTTTTTGCCTCCTACTTCAAGGCCACCCTGCGCGTTGATATCAGCAAGGAGCATTTCTGCTGCATTTTTGGAGGCCTCCCCTACTTTAGGAATATCTCCGGTGAGCGGGATGTTGAAACCGATCTTGATTTTTTCTTCTTTTTTAGAACAGCCGCTGACAATAATCAGGGCCAGCCCAAGTACCATGAGGGCCAGAAGTGACCTGATAATCATTTTCTTCATTCTTACCTCCTGAGATGTTCATTGGGGATATGCTTGAGTCTTAGAGATAGTTGAAAATATCGTAAAATAAGGGTTTTCAAAAGGTTTTTTTTAAAAAGGAGGGTGAAGAATGATTTCGCAAAAAGAGAGGCCCTCCTGATGAAATTCGTCAGGAGGGCCTTAATATTTTGCGTATGGAGTAGTGAAGGATCAGAGCTTGAATCTGTCCATCATGTCCTTGAGGGAGCGGGCCTGCTGGTCGAGGTCCTTAACCGCTTCTTCGAGTTGGCGTGAACTTTCAAGGTTCTGTTCCCCGGCCTGTTTGATGGAACCGAGAGCCACAGCAACCTGATCAAGCCCGGCCAGCTGTTCCTGACTTGAAGCAGCGATCTGGGCGGAAGACTGGGCCGATTGGTTTATTACCGTACTCAGATTGAGGATTGCTTCCCCGGTTTGAAAGGAAAGGTTCGCGCCTGTTTCTACAGCCTTACCACCCTGTTCGGTGATCATGACTGCGGAGCTGGTTGCCTTCTGGATATCAGCAAGGATAGATTGTATCTGGGCTACTGATTGTTTGGACTGGTCTGAGAGATTTCTGATTTCTCTTGCAACCACAGTGAAGCCGCGTCCTTCTTCTCCGGCTTTTGAAGCTTCAATGGAAGCGTTCACAGCCAGAATGTTAGATTGATCAGCCAGATCATTTACTACATATATAATATCGCCGATGTGCTGGGACTGTTCAGACAGTTTTACGATGGACTGGGCAATGGTGTCCATCTGGGTGCGGATATCCTTCATTCCTGAAGAAGCATCTTCAGCAGCTCTTTTGCCCTGCTGGGACGTGGAAACCGCTTTGCGGGCCACGTCGGCTACCTGCCTTGATTTCTCATTGGAGAGGTGGGCCGTCTGCTTTACTTCTTCAACAGTTGCATTTGTTTCAGCTACTGCGCTGGCAGTTTCAGCCGCGCTGGCAGTCAGTTCCGCAGAGGCCGCTGAAATCTGGCTCAGTGAGGATGAAAGTGTACGTACTGTTTCGTGAATTTGCTGGTTGTCACCTTTTAGTGTCTCAACCATGGTCGCTAGAGCTTTGCCGATGGTGTCGTTTTCAGAGCGGGGCTTTGCTTCCACCGTGAGGTCTGAGTTTGCAACCCTTTCCATGGCTCCGGCCATATTATTGAGCGAACTAGTCATTTTGTTGAATGCCCGGGCCAGTGAACCCAGTTCGTCCTTGCGGTCAGTGCCTTTGATTTCTTTGCTCATGTCGCCTTCGGCAATGCGGTAGGCGGCTTCAACAACTTTGCGCAGGGGTAGGGTTATGTCTCGCCCGACCAGCAAAACCGCAACAACACCCAGAGCAAAGGCGATGATCCCGAAAATATAAGTGTTTAAAATGGCCCTGTCGTTACGAGCCTGCAAGGAGGGGCCCAGTTTTTCCTGATCGGAAATAATGGATGATTTGGCCTGTTCGATCAGGGTAGCCATCTTGGGACCCATTATATCCAGTTCCGTATTGAGTAACTTGTCGCGGGTTGCCGTCTGCGAAAATAGTTCACTCAGTCCCCGCGTGTAGGCTATCGTCGCCTCTTTGATTTCTTTAAGCAGAATTTGGTTCTGCCCCTTTAAAAGAGAGCTGAGCTGAAGAAGTTCGGCATTGACTTCATCCATCTCGGCAAGAGCTCTTTCTTTGTGTTTTTCTGAGCTTTTATCAATAAATTTAGTTGTATATAGCCTGCAAAGGACAAGGTGACGCACTCCTTTGGCGCAATGATAAAGGGCTGGAGCGTTTGTTGTTGATTTGCCCAGGTTGTTGATAATGTGTTCAAAATTTTGTTCCATGAGATCCCCGGCGGGAACCAGAACGGTGTTTGCCTGCATGTCTCTTTCTTTTTGCGCCTTAGCTACTTCGGCGAAGGTTGCATCGTAATCCGTAAGTAGCGTCTTGATCTCTTTTATGATCATGACTCGGTTTTCTGATGCGAGTTCATTTTCAGCTTGTATAACTAAGGGAAATATTGTTTTTACATTTTCAGAGTATTTACGGCTGTATTTATCGTCGCCTGTAATAATATAATCTTTGACGTAGGTACGCCCTTGAAGAATTCTGGCCTGAATTTTCCCGATCAGGTTTGAATCCTTGGCAAAGTCGCGATAATCAGTGAACCCGGTGGAGGATTTTTGCAGTGCCAGCATTGATTCCATGCTCACAATTCCAAAAAGGATAAAAACAACAATAAAGCTACAGAATATTTTTTGTCCGACGGTAAACCTTTTTAGCATGGCGCAAAAAATCCTTTAGTTTGGTTAATATTAATCAGAGGCAGTGCTTCTTTTAAAAGAAGCACTGCCTGTATATTTGATTAGCTATTACGCCAGAGAGTTCTGACTTGCAAGGTGCACGGAAATTTGGCCGGGCACTATTTGTAATTTGAATTACAGAATTCGTTGCATTTTCCTTCGACGTTTCTGATAAGTTGCAGGCATTCCTGTTGCTCAGGATGACGGTTCAACTTCATGCGCACATTTTCGCAGCTCATGCGGCACTCTTTGGCTGAATTGTAAGGGCTTAGCATTATTTCGGAATATTTAGCACATATGGAATCCTGAGTATCGCAAAACTCTTCCGTGGAAAGTGATCGGCAGAAGGAGGTTACATCCTGCATGCTGGTGGTGTGACCGGAACATCCTGCCAGTAAAAGAAGCAGTATGGTGCTTAAAAATATTTTTTTCAGCATTGATTTCTCCAAAGGTTTATAAAATGTTTTTCAAGGCAGCGAGAAATTTGCGATTGCGGGAGTTGTTGCCGATGGACACGGTGAGCAGATCCGTGAGACCGAAATCATTTAGTGTCCTCAGTTTAAATCCGTGATCAAGCATTTTCCCATGAAGTTCCTTTGCCGGCATCGGAGTACTGAACATGATGAAGTTGCTCTGACTGGGATAGACGGTGCAGCCCAGTTCTTCCAATCCTTTGCTGACCCGCTCCCTGCCCCTGATGATCAGGGCTATGGTGGAGTAATAGAACTCATTGTGGTTCAGGGCTGCGAGTCCCGCACCTACGTTCAGGGGACTGATGGGCGTCGGAAGTCTGGATTCTTCGAACTGTTGTGCTTTGGTGCTGTTCATGAGCGCGTATCCAAGCCGCACTCCCCTGAGTCCGAAAGACCATGAGAAACTGCGCAGGATGACAAGGTTGGGAGCCTTTTCCAGAAAATTAACCATTGAGTAGTCATCTTCCGGCCATGAAAATTCAACAGATCTTTCATCTACAATGAGCAAGGTCCGTTTCGGCAGTAAGTTGGACATGGTGGCCAGTTCTTCGGCCGGAAGTCCATAGCCGGAGGGCACATCCGGGTTGGTGATGATTACTGCGGCGGTGTTCTCATTGGCTGTTGTTACAAGCTGGTCCAGCGGCGGTGTAAAGTTTCTCCCTCTGGGCAGGCGCAGAAGTTCCACCCCGCAAAGAGCTGCAACGCTGCTGTATTCCGGCATGCCATGTTCGTAGCTGAGGACATGGTCGCTACCGGGCATGGCGGATAGACGCAAGGCCAGGTCAAGTATTTCAACTGCTCCTCCGGCTATGAGTACATTTTCTTCCGGCACATCATGACGTTTTGCAAGGCCGAATCTCAGGCTGTCTGTGGAGCCGTTTTCAAAAGCGCAACAGTTGCTAGCCATGTTGATGATGGCGTTGGATACTGCTTTTGAAACTCCCAGCGGGTTGGCGTTGCTGGCAAGGTCCATGTCTTTTTTTATTCCGTATTTTTTGCGGAATGCAGCCGGGCTGAGCCTTTTACCGGATTTTTCTGAGGCCGCGGGCTGTTCGTCTTTCTGCGGTTCCTCTTCCTGTAAAGCCTCTGTCTCGGCTACAGGAATCGGGGCAGGTTCAGGGGTTGGTTCGGGTTGCGACGCCGGTTCTGGTTCTGCAACTGGTTGTGTTGTTTTTTTTGGTTCGTTTTTTGGGGCCGCAGGTGCTGCTCCGGGTTTGGAGTACATTTCAAGGGGCAGGGTGATGATGCGTATGTCGTAGCCTTCGCTCAGGGTCGCGTTACTGACGATCTCATTGAGTTTGTCAAATGAGTCGATAATGATGTTCAGCAGATCGTTGCTGAGTTCAATCTCATTTTTAAAGACTTGATCAAGTACTTGGCCTATTTTTCCGGCAATTGTGCTGATGTTAGTCAGTTCCAGCAATGATGCACTTTCTTTCAAGGAAACCAGTATCCCGTAGACCTGCGCAACCGAAGCAGGGGAAGGGGAGGACGTTTTTTCCATTTCTATCAGCACATTTTCAATCTGGTCCAGCTTGTCCAGTGATAGTTCCACAAAATGTTGCAGTGCTACATCTTCTTGTAAATCATCGGTCATTTTTTTCCCCTTGGGCGGATGTCTTTAAATATGATTTGTTTGCAGAAAAACATTATTTACGTAAACCGTAGTTTGTCGGTTAAAGTTTATTTGTGCATTTTTTAAAGCAGAAATCCATTATCTTTTTATATTATCGAATTAAAAAAATGGCAAAGGTTGATCATTAAAAATATAACTTATTACGGTTGCGCTTTTGAAAACTCTGGTTAATATTAATAATCAATGACCATCTGTTTGCAGAGATTAGGCTGATTTGTCTAAGATAAATCATGATAAATTGATTTCCACAGGAAGTTTTTTAATTAACGAGGTGTACATATGGTTACCTTTTTCAGTGCCAATGAAGTGGCAGAACTTGCAATGCGTATTGAGCAGAAAGGGCAGGCTTTTTACCTGCTGGCTGCTGATGAGGCAAAAGACCCCGCAGCAAAGGAATTCTTTGAATTTTTTGCAGAAGAAGAATCCCGCCATGAGCTTTTTTTCAGGGATATGCGTGACCGCATCGGTTCCATCGAAATTCCTCCGGGAAGCGATTATGAAGAATATACTCAGTATGTAATGGCACTTGTGGATTCCCACGATGTGTTCAATTTTGATTACACTGCGGCATTTAAGGATGAGGATTTCAATTTTGAGCAGGCTGTACGCGCGGCCATGCGTTTTGAGAAGGACACCATCCTTCTTTTTACCGAATTGAAAAGAATGGTTCCCGATACTGAGCGTAAATTCGTTGAAGAATGTATTGACGAAGAACGCAAACATCTGCGCATGCTGGCTGAAAAACTTAGTTAGGTCGCGGGATAAAGACATGAAGAAGCCCCTTTCAGCTTGCTGGAAGGGGCTTTGTTTTTTTGCTGTTAAATTTTCTGGATTATTTCTTGATTCCAAGTGCGGTGTTGATCAGCGAATCCGTGGTGGTGATCCCTTTGGAGTTGGCCTGAAAACCGCGCTGGGTCAGGATCATATAGGCAAATTCTTCCGCCAGATCGACGTTTGATGTTTCAAGGCTGCTACTAACCACTGAACCGAGCCCTTCTTTTCGGGCAACACCTTGAATGGCGTCTCCTGAATCTTTTGTGGCGGAGAAGTAGTTGGAGCCTTCCCTGCGCAGCCCGTATTCATTTTTAAAATTGTAGAGGTTGACCTGATAAAGGTCTGTACTCATCCCGTTGGAAAACAGGGCACTCATGATGCCATCGGAATTGAAGGCCACATTCTGGAGGTAGCCCTCCCCGAATCCATCCTGAGATTGGCTGATGGTTGAGGATGAACCGTAGTAATCAGTGGTGGCAAGGGCATTGATCTTCCCGTCGTTCATACCCGGAAGAGATGTTGCGTTACTACCCACATCAGCTGCGGTCATACCTGTGGTAGTCCATGTATCTGTGCCGGAAGTGATACCCATATCAACCGAGATTGTCTGGGCGGCTGCCGCTCCACTTGCACCTGAGAGGGTTACGTTAAACGTAGGTGCTCCGTTACTGTTCAGCGAAGCCTGCTCCCAGTTGTTGAGGTCCTTGCCGTCAGTCGCACCCGCGGCGAGAGTGAAGGCACTTTGGTTGAGCAGGGTTCCGTCGCCGGAAAAAGTAAGTGTCCCGGCCATGACCAGTCCTGCGCCGGAAGTGCCGTTCAACGAACCTGCATCGCTCCCCGGAGGTACGGTTACGACATATTCCCAGTGTCTTTTGTCGGAGCTGTCGCCATCGTTCACAACCTTATCGTAGTATACTACCAGATCGTGCTTGTTACCGTTGTCGTCATAAATTTGTATGGAGCTATTGTATTCATATTTATCAGCAGTAAGCGGCGTATCACTTGTGCCGTCCCATTCGCTGAGCAGAGAGAAGAATGGGGCTTCCGCATTTTCGCTGTTATCCACAGCCCCGGAGTCAAGGTTGGTGCGCATATTCACTGTATCAGTGCCCTTGGGGTCTGACTTTACAACCATGACCTTCTTGCCTGTGGCGTCAGTCTCTTCCTTCATGGGCAGGGCTATGTTTTGCGAAGCTGTGCCTATGTTACCGTCCGCGTCTATTTTGTAACCCTGAAGAACGTTGTTATGGGTATCAACGAGTTGGCCGGTCTTATCAAAATGGAAACTGCCTGCGCGGGTGTAATGGCTGGTATTTGAGCCTGGTTCGGCCACACGGAAAAATCCCTGACCGCCGATAGCAAGATCAGTACTTGAATTAGTGCTCTCGAAAGCACCTTCCTTGAAATTTATTCTGGTGCTCGCAACCCTTGTTCCCAGCCCGATCTGTCCGGCGGTATTGCTGCCCCCGGATACGATTCCGGAATTGGCTTTGGCTGAACTATAGCTGCCAAGTGTTTCAAGAAATGTGTCGCCGCTCTTGTAGGCAGTGGTATTGACGTTGGCAAGGTTGGCACCGATCTGCTGTAGCAGCGTTCCATGTGCCTTTACGCCCGTCGCGGCTGTGTACATTGAGCTGAAACCCATGAGTAAACTCCTTAGATAGGCGCGGCATTAATATTTGTGACTCCGCCTGCACCTGTTTAACCTGTGGCCCGGAATAAAAATCCGGTCACCAGTACTTTAGCAAGGGGCGTGCCTAAAGTTTGTATTAAGCAATATCAAGGGTTTATATATTGTGAGTGGGGTCAGAAGAGGAAAAAAAGTCCTTCTTAATGTTCAATTAAGAAGGACTCTGGTTATCGATAAAGCATCATCTGCTGATTGCTTTATGGAAAAATTGGATCAGCCGGAAATTTTCTTTTTCAAATAATTTTTAAGCTTAGCGGCCGGAGTTGATTTAGGGTTGATCTCGAGACATTTTTCAGCGTTTTCCAAAGCCTCTTTGCGGTCACCTTTTTCGTATTGGCAGCGGGCTATATTAAAATAAAGGTTCTCGTCATCATCGGTTAGCCCAACTGCTCTGGAATAAAAATTAACCGCTTTGTCAAACATCTTGTTTTTACGCAGAGATATGCCGAAATCATTAAAGAGGTGTTTATGTTCACTTTCAAAGGCGGCATCCAGATCGATCAATCTGCTGAAAATGTCTGTAGCTTTATCAGCTTCGTTGCGGTCAAGGTAGCAGAGGCCGATGCCGAAGTTGGCCCGGATATTATCCTCATCAATATTCAAGGCCTTGCCGTATTCCATCTCAGCTGTGAAAGTGTTGCCCTCTTTGCGTTGGCGGTCGGCCTTGGCAAGGGATTTATTTAGCTTCTGGATGGCTGGAAATACTGTGGTCGTATAAAGTTCAACTTCCGGGGTGAATGATTCCAGCAATTCTTCTTTGCTGATAATCTGCTCCTCACCGGTAGGAACGTTGTTTTCATTGAGCACGCGTAAGCCAACTTCTCCATTGTCTTTTTCCTCCGCAAAGTACAGAAAAGACTGGATGACCTTTCGCTTGGTCGTTCCGGTCCCGATTTCCTGTATTAGCTTCGTGGAAAAAGTGCCCTTTATTTTAGGCATGGGAGTTTTGCTATTAGTCATGCTTTTCGTTTTAGTCCTGTTGCTGGTATCTGTTAGAATATATTAATTAAATTGTATTGTCTTAATGTGCATTGGACATATAGCATATATCCGTCCGGTCCTCAATTTTAAAAAATATAAAAAAGCGGGACAATGCTACAATTGCCCCGCTTTACAGTTAATTCAGTGTAAATATAGTGTGTTTTACAGAATGTAACGGGAAAGATCCCTGTCTTCTGTTACATCTTGCAGTTGTTCCTGTACATATTCCTTATCAATAACAATTGAATCACCAGAACGGTCAGGAGCTTCAAAGGAAAGGTCGGACAGAATCTTTTCCATGATGGTGTAAAGTCTTCTGGCTCCGATATTCTCTGTTTCCTCATTGAATTTCTGAGCATTGAAGGCCACTTCTTCAAGAGCTTCGCGGCTGAAATCGATGCTCAGGTTTTCTGTTTCCAGCAGGGCCTTGTACTGAACTGTCAGGGCATTCTGCGGTTCGGTAAGGATGCGGTAGAAGTCATCTTTATCAAGGGAGGTCAGTTCCACGCGCAGAGGGAAACGGCCCTGAAGTTCGGGGATCAGGTCCGATGGTTTGGCGTAGCTGAATGCACCTGCGGAGATGAACAGGATATGGTCAGTGTTAACCATGCCGTATTTAGTGTTAACTACGCAGCCTTCAACCACAGGCAGCAGGTCGCGCTGTACGCCTTCGCGGGATACATTTGCAGAGCCGCCGCCTTCCTTGTTTCCGGCAACTTTGTCAATTTCATCAAGAAAGAGGATACCGCTTTGTTCAACACGTTCACGGGCCAGTTCAGCCACGTTGTCCATATCGATTAGTTTATCGGATTCCTGCTGGATGAGGATATCGTATGCTTCGCGAATGTTGACTTTGCGCGTTTTAGTTTTGTCAGGAAACATTTTGCCGATCATGTCATTGACCTGCATACCCATGCCTTCCATGCCGGGCATGGACATGATTTCCACGCCGCCGCCCTGTACGGAAACTTCAAGCTCCACTTCACGCTCATCGAGCTTGCCTTCACGCCACATCTTACGGAATTTTTCACGGGTGGAAGACTGGTCTACAGCAGGTTGTTCCTGCTGCTGTTCTTCTGGCGCTGCGGGATTGAAGAATCCCATACCCGGCTGTTTGGGCTTGGATGAGGGCAGGAGCAGGTCGAGCAGGGCGTCTTCAGCGTGCTTTTCAGCCTTAACTTTGACCTTCTCCATTTCTTCCTTGCGCACAAGGTTGATGCCGATTTCCATCAGGTCGCGGACCATGGATTCAACATCGCGGCCCACATAACCGACCTCGGTAAATTTAGTAGCTTCGACTTTAAAGAAAGGGCATTTGGCAAGCTTAGCCAGACGGCGGGCGATTTCGGTTTTACCAACGCCGGTAGGCCCCATCATGATGATGTTCTTAGGTGCGATTTCGTCGCGCAGTTCCGGTGGAAGCTGCTGACGGCGCCAGCGGTTACGCATGGCAATGGCGACCATTCTTTTTGCATCGGACTGGCCGATGATAAATTTGTCCAGTTCAGAAACGATTTCTCTAGGTGTAAGATTGCTCATTTTATTAAGACTCGCGACTTTTATTTTTCAAGGGTTTTGAGAACAAAGTGGTCGTTGGTGTAAACGCAGATTTCACTGGCTATTTCCATGGATTTCTGCGCAATTTCAGCAGCAGGCATCTCAGTGTTGCGCATGAGCGCACGGGCTGCGGAAAGGGCGTAGGAACCGCCGGAACCGATGGCTGCGACACCGTCGTCAGGTTCGATAACATCGCCGTTACCGCTGATGATGAGGATGTGCTCGGCATCAGCAACCATGATCATGGCTTCCAGTTTGCGCAGGAATTTATCTGTACGCCAGTCAGTTGCCATTTCAACGGCGGAACGCACAAGGTTGCCGGAGTAGGTTTTGAGTTTCTTTTCAAAGCGTTCGAAAAGGGTAAATGCATCAGCTGTTGCCCCGGCGAATCCGGCGATAACCTGATCATTGTAAAGGGTACGGACTTTGACCGCGGAATGTTTCATCACCACAGCCTGTCCCATAGTGACCTGACCGTCACCGATCATGGCAGTGCCTTTATCGTCCTTAACGGCCAGAATGGTTGTTCCTCTCATTTCCATATTCATCTCCTGATTCATCTATTTCAATATGACGGATTGAGTTCAATTTGCTTATGAATTCAATAATTACGCCGTGGGATATTCATTGATAGCGGCGTGAAATTTTGCGTTACCAGAACATAATACTTGTGGGGGGGATGGCAAGGGGGGCGAAAAAAAACTTCTTCCTCCAACCTAAAGAAATGTTGGTTTATGTCGAAAATAATATTGATACGCAATTAACTTAATATTTTAAATTTCAATATTACAATCGAGGCCAGCCATGAGAATTAATGAATCTTCGGGCTTTAAATTTAATGTTTTCAATATGAAGCAGGAAGTTGTTGAAGAGGAAAACTCAACTCATCAGCAACCGGTTTCACAGGAACCGCAGGGGCATTCATCTTCCACAGGCAATATGATGTCGAGGAATTTCTTCCAGCATGGCCGGGAAGAGTCCCGTTACATCAACGGTCTGATGACTTCTTATGCCGTAGCGGATCAGTTCCGTTCCAGCATGCAGAGCGTGGTTGATATCTATCAAGCCGAAGCTAATATTGCTTCTGCAGCTTCACCGGAGAATTATGCAGCAATGATGCTCGTCGGTATGAAGGCTGAAGAAGCAGCGGAAGAGAAGGCTGAGGATTACGCTGGCGAAAAGATGGAAGATAAATTGGAGCAGGATCGCAAAGAAGAGGAAAAAGAGCAGGACCAGAAGGTCGAGGAAAAGATCGAAGAAAAGCTTATGCCCGAGGGTGCCAAGAAGGTTCTGGATGCTGACACCGATCCCGAAGAGCTTACCGAGGAAATCGCGGAAAAGTCTGAAGAGGTTACGGAAGCCAAGGGTGATAAGATATTAAAAGGTAACGAAGCGGATGAGGGACAGACTGTTGCCGGAAATGTTCAGGCTGCTGAACAGGTCGGTGCGGTTGCCGCTGCTAGTGTCACTCAGCCGGAAGCTGATAAGAAAGTCGAGCTTAACGGAGGTAGCACTCAGACAGTGGAGGACGGAAGCTCTTCCGTGGGGGCAGTTCCGCCGCCGGGTACCTATGTTGATGAAGTTGTTTAGGATTTGAAATTAAGGCTAAAAGTAAATCTCCCTCCGGCATAATGCGAGAGGGAGATTTTCTTATCTATTAAATATTTTAGTTTGAACTTAAGTAAATACAGGTTTATGCCAAATATCATATTGTTGTACTGAGAGACCTACTCTCATTTAATGCTGACTTTTAAAGGAGAAAACATGAAACGTTTATTGTTGTTGCCTGTAATGCTTATTTTCTTATTGAGTGGAACCGCCTTTGCGGAGAATACTTTTAATGCTCAGGGAAGTGTTCTTGTTCCAAATCTTCACGTTTGGTTTATGAGTTCTAATAATTGGGCGTATCCAGGGATGACATTGACCAATATATCTAGTGTCCCTGTGCAGTGCCGTGTGACTTATTATGATCATGACGGAAATGAGCTTACTTATTTAGAGGAGACCTATACTGGCGGAACTGATTTCGTTAAAGTTGCAACCGGCCGTGATTTTGAGATTCCTGCAAAATAGACCCGTTTTAATATGTTAAGGCGACCAAGCAGCCGTATGGTTGCCTATGCACATGCTGTTGTAGAGTGGAAATCTGCTGCTGATCCACTTCTTAGAAAAGCCTTGGTTGGAGGGGCAGAAATACAGCGTTTATATGGAACCTCTAATGGGCCGGCTCTTAGTCAACCTAGATTTCTAATTAATAATGGGGAACCTTTTTAGTTCTTGAAATTCCTTTAGTTAGCTCCGCTACTGGGCATTTTTGCTCATTTATTAAAATTAAAATCTCCCTCCCGCATAAGGCGAGAGGGAGATTTTTTCTGTCTTACTAATAGAGATTCCAATTCTTACTCCGCAGCTTCCCTCAACTCCTTAACTGCCTTGGCATAAGCACGGAACACATTCTCTCTGTTGATGATCCCGATGATCTTGTTGGGATCCTCCTCACTTACAACCGGAATCTGCCCGTAGTCGGTGTCTACGAACTTGAGCAGGGCGGTGTAGAGATCGTCACCAGCTTTTAGGGTGGCGGGCTTGGTGGCCAGATCCTTGGTGAGGATAAGGTCAAAGAGGTCCGGATTGAAGAGATGGTTCCTGACATTCTGGATGGTCAGGATTCCGGTGATAATTCCATCGTCATTTTTGACCGGGAAGTATAGCTCGTTGGTGTTGGCGATGATATCGGTCAATGCCTTGAGCGTGGTTCCTTCTTCAAGGGTGGTTACGCGGCCCGGTTTGTAATGGGTATCCACGTGTAAGCCTTCAAGGATATTGATGGTTTTATCTTCGATATGGGCCGGGGAATCGAATTTACTTTCCACCTGATGCTCATAGAGGGAGAAACTGCGTCCCAGCACGATGCACAGCGCGGAGGCGAGCATGAGCGGAGCCAGCAGTCCGTAACCCTGTGTCAGTTCGCAGACCATGATTAGAGGTCCGATGGGGGCTTTTGCCACCCCGGCAAAGAATGCTGCCATGCCCACCAGTACGTAACCACCGGGCTGGGTGACGATATCCGGGTAATATTTCCCGGCAATCTGGCCCACTATACCGCCGGACATGCCGCCTACGAAAAGCGCGGGCGCGAACATACCGCCGGACATCCCTGAACCGATGGTCATGGAGGTGGCAAGGGTTTTTCCGATGACGATAGCGATCATCATCATGAGCGGAATTTCACCCATGATGGCCATTTCCAGCCATCCGTATCCTCCGGTCAGTACCTGCGGGAAAAACATACCCATGAGTCCCATCATCAATCCACCGAGAGCTGTGGCCCACATGAGGCCGACCCGGTCCCTGATCTGGTTGAATACTGAGTATTTGACGAACCGGAAGGTGCGGATGTACATCCAGCCTGCAAAAGTACAGGCAAAGGCCAGCGCGATGTAGAAGATCAGTTCCCGCGGATCGTGGAAAACAAAGCGCGGAATACCGAAGATCGGCTCTGTGCCGTAGAAAAGTGTGAACAGGGAATAGGATACCACTGAAGAGATGACCGACGGCAGGATAGCCTCGGATTCAAAATCCTCGCGATAGATTACTTCGATGGCGGTCAGCGCGCCGCCCAGCGGGGCACGGAAGATCGCGCCCAGACCACCGGCAGCACCGGAAAGGAGCAGGATTCTACGTTCTTTTGTGGAAAGTTTCAGCTTTTGAGCCAGCCAAGAACCGACCCCGGCTCCCATCTGGGTGATGGGACCTTCGCGGCCAGCACTACCACCACAGGAGATGGTGAATACAGAGCTGATCCCTTTGATGATCGGGACGATGGGCCGCATGAGTCCGCTACCCTGATGGAAACATTTGATGGTCGCGTCAGTGCCGTCAGTGCCGCCGGAAATGGTTTCAGGGATATATTTGTTGACCAGCCACCCGGTAATCAGCCCGACAATAGTCAGGCAGATGGGGATGGTCCAGGTGCGCAAATGTTCGCCGGGAGGGCCGTGGAAAAGCTCTTCCCCTTCGGGGGCGGGCAGGGAAAGTCCTGCCAGTTGGTTCATGAAAAAATGTTTACCCAGTTCTACCGCGCCGAAAAAAAGCACGGCTACGATGCCGGAAAGAATACCGACCACTACACCGAGAACAAGCCAGCGGAAGTGGCTGACCTTGCGGTAGGAGCGGACGAGATCTTTCCACATATGCACATTGAGAAAAGGGCTCATTAATCTGCTCCTGATTCTGACTCGCTCAGATGCAGGCCGGGGCGAACCTGAGATTCGGGGTAGGAAAGGATTTCGCGGGCAAGGTCGATATCAATGCCGATACGTTCCTTGAGTTCATCCAGACCGTTGAATTTCTTTTCAGAACGGATACGCTGGATGAAGTGGACGCGAATGTCCTTGCCGTAAATATCTTCAGAAAAATCGAGAATGTGGGCTTCCACGGAAAGGGCTTCATTGCCGAAGGTGGGATTCTTACCGATGTTGGCAACACCGGGCAGGACCTTACCTTCGACTTCCACGCGGATGGCATAGACCCCTTTCTTGGGGAAAAGCTCATCTTCGAGCTTGATGTTGGCAGTGGGGAACCCGAGCAGCCTGCCGCCCCTGTTCATGCCGTGCACAACTTCACCACGCACCTGATAAAAACGTCCCAGCAGTGGACGTACATCCCAGACATTACCTTCGCTGACTAAGTCGCGGATACGCGAAGAACTTACCACAGCATCGTTGATGATGACCGGGTCGAGCCGTTCAATGCCGTATTCATATTTTTGGCCCAGTTCCAAGAGGGTTTCGTAGTTGCCGCTACGGCCTTTGCCCAGAGCGTAGTCGTAGCCTACAACCATCTCTTTCATACCCAGTGGAGTGATGAGATATTGTTTGATGAATTCTTCAGGAGATAGGGCAGCCATTTCCTTGTTGAAATTCAAGGCCAGAATGATGTCCGGCTTATGTAGGCTTATCAGCTCAAGTTTTTGCGAGGTCAGAGTGATGAAGGGCGGGGTTTTACTGTTTACCAGTACCCGCAGGGGGTGGGGATCAAAGGTTACAACAACGCTGGCAAGGCCGTTGGCCCGAGCCTTTTTGCAGGTGCTGCTGATAAGCTTCTGGTGGCCTTTGTGGACCCCGTCGAAGTTTCCGATAGTTACGCATGCGCCTTTTTCAGGCTTGATTATTTCATCTATTGATTTTGCGATGATCATATTCGCTTCACTTTATATTTAAGGATAGAATTTTGGAAACGAAAACCGTTACCCCAAAAGTCCGCATCATTCAAGCTTTCCCTTGCCCTCTTCCTCGGGCGGTTTCGGGTTGATTGTTTCTTGTAGTATCTTTAGTTCTGCACGTTGTTTTTTTGTTTTTGCCAATCCTTCGGCCTTTTTAAGGTGAAACTGAGCCTGTTTCATATCATGATCGTATAAGGCTGCGTATGCCAACTGGGCGTGTGCTTGAAAATAGTGTCCGGATTCCCCGAGCATTCGTCCGAGATGGTAGTGGATTTCCTGATCATAGGGGACCATTTCCGCGACCCTGCGCATGGTCAGGATGGCCTGTTTGTAATTTTTTCTTACACCCTCAATGCGGGCGATGAAGAACAGAGCCATAACATCGCGAGGATCTCGTAAGTATGCTTCGCGCAGCAGCGGTGATGCCTTATCCATCTTGCCGATAGTAAAGTAAAAGCGGCCTTGCTCTCTTAAGATCAAAGTATCGTCGGGGCAGAGGGCGCGTGCTTTGTTAAATTCCTGTTCCGCAAATTTGTATTTCTTCATGCGGGAGTAAACAATTCCCAAGCCAAGATGGTCTAAGCAGGTCCTTTTATTCTCGGGTATTGCCAGATAATGGGCAAGGGCTACGTCCGGGGAGGTCAACCTTGACCGGATCAAAGTCTGAACTTTGAAGAATGCAGCATCATCATTTTCGCGCTTAAAATAATTCGGTGGCATGCGCTTGAAGCGGTCCTCCAGATAGCCGATACGGGCATCAAGGCCGGGGTGAGTGGAAAGGTAGGTCGGGATATTGGTGTTGCTGATATGCCATTGGCGTTGTTTCATTACTTTGAAGCCATCAACCATGCTTTTGGGATTATAGCCTGCGGCAATAAGGTAGTTCATGCCTAAGTGGTCTGCTTCACGTTCATTCTCTTGAGTGTAGTTCAGGTATGCGCTTTTAGCGCCGCCCATGGAACCCATAGCAATAGCTGAGCCAAGGTTGCCCATATTGCTGCCGCCCCCGGCAATGCCGACCAGCATTCCGGCAAGTGTGCCGAGCATGCTGGCAAAGTTGACCATTTTCATTTTTTCCATGCGTCGGGCCACATGGCGCAGGGATACGTGGGCAAGTTCGTGACCGATTACCGCTGCAAGCTCTGCCTCATGCTTCATGTTCAGGATCAGTCCGGTGTAAACATATACATATCCGCCCGGAACAGCGAAGGCGTTCATGGCATTGTTGCGGATAACTGTGGCTTTGATGGGAAACGGCTGGGGCGGAATATGCTTGGCGATGCGATCCACAAGGTTTTTCACATAGCCCTCAATTTGGGGATCAAGAATAACCGGAAGCCTGCTGCGAACCATCTTATCGAATTCTCGACCGAGCCTGATTTCGTCGGAGACCGTAAAATCGCCAAAAAGCGAGTTTGCCGTGGCCTGCGGAGTCATCCAGAAACTGAAAAAAAAGATCAGTATTAATGAAGTGGCCTGAAGGATTATTTTGTTTCTGATAGGCATACTAAAATATATTTGATTTAGAGATGATGTTGATTATTTTGATTTATGAGGAAGAGAGTAAGTTTTGAATGGATGGTTGTAAAGAAAGGAAGCAAAAAGAAAACCCCGCAGAAAAAATCTGCGGGGTTAATAATTCTTTATGGGATGGACTGATTATTTGCCCATCATATCGAAGAATTCTTCGTTGTTTTTTGTGCCCTTCATCTTATCCAGCAGGAATTCCATGGAATCGATGGAGTTCATGGGTGCAAGCAGTTTACGCAGGATCCAGACCTTGTTGAGTACGCCGTCGTCAAGAAGGAGTTCTTCTTTACGTGTGCCGGAACGATTGATGTCGATAGCCGGGAATACACGTTTTTCAGAGAGCTTGCGGTCAAGGTAGAGATCCATGTTACCGGTACCTTTAAACTCTTCAAAGATGACTTCATCCATGCGGGATCCGGTATCGATGAGTGCGGTGGCAATGATGGTCAGGCTGCCGCCTTCTTCGATGTTACGGGCTGCGCCGAAGAATCTTTTGGGGCGCTGCATGGCGTTAGCGTCCAGACCACCGGAAAGAACCCTGCCGGAGGAAGGGGTTACGGCGTTGTACGCGCGTCCGAGACGGGTGATGGAGTCGAGCAGGATGACAACGTCACGTTTACGCTCAACAAGGCGTTTTGCCTTTTCAAGGACCATCTCGGTAACCTGCACATGGCGCTGCGGAGGCTCGTCAAAAGTGGAGCTGACCACTTCGGCCTTAACAGTTCTGGCCATGTCGGTAACTTCTTCGGGGCGTTCGTCGATGAGCAGCACAATGAGATCAACGTCAGGATGATTGGCGTTGATGGAGTTTGCGATGTTCTGCAACATCATGGTCTTACCTGTACGGGGCGGTGCAACGAGCAGTGCGCGCTGGCCGCGTCCGATGGGGGAAAGAATATCGATTACCCGGGAACTGAAATTTTTGGGACCGTTTTCCATTTTAAAACGGTTGTCCGGATACACGGGGGTGAGGTTGTCGAAAAGTACCAGATTTCTGGAATGTTCCGGAGCCTCAAGCCCGATTTCATTTACCCTGAGCAGGGCAAAGTAGCGTTCGCCTTCTTTAGGAGGACGGATCTGGCCGGATATGATGTCACCCTTACGCAGACCGAATCTTCTGATCTGGGAAGGTGAAACGTAAATATCGTCCGGTCCGGGCATGTAGCTGTAGGTCGGGGAACGCAGGAAACCGAAACCGTCGGGAAGGACTTCCAGAACACCTTCGCCGTAAATCTGGCCATTCTGGGAAGCGCAGCCCTGAAGCAGGGCGAAGATCAGTTCCTGCTTGCGCATGCCGCTGGGGTTTTCAACTTTGAATTTAGCTGCCAGATCCATAAGATCAGACATCTTCTTCTGTTTCAGTTCAGTCAGGTTCAGGTTTTCTATTTTTTTATCTTGGCCCATACTGTATAACCGGATTTAAAAGTTAAAAAATATTATTAAGCTAATGGAAAGCAACAGCAATGCATACTTTAGATGATCATGCACTTACCTGAATGCTTTACCTTTAACTGGATGATGAAAATTATATTGGATTTTCCTGAGTGAGGGGCTGTTCTTCTGTTCGAATACAACGATTCTAAGTCGTCTTTGATTCTTGCTCCACCCTAGTCGCAGTGTTTCTTTATAGAGATGCTACACAGGTTTCCCCTGAAGGGGAATAAAGCAACTCCAAAACGTGCAACTCATAGGGCATTAACTGAAAGAATCGTTTATGACAAGTCGTTTGAACAGGATTTTCAGGATTCATCTTCCTGTTTTTCCAGAACGTCAACAAAAAGTGCATTGATCTTTTCCTTGATTTCTTCTTGATCAACACCGAGAGCGAAAGAAAGTTCCATTGAAACCAGGCCCATAGCCTGTTCCAGAAGTCTGCGCTCACCAAAAGAGAGTTCTTTGTCCCGTCCGATCAGGAAGAGCTCCTTGAGTACATATGCTACATCATGAAGATCGCCGCTTTTAAGCTTTTCAGAATACTCACGGTAGCGTCTGTTCCAGTTCTGTCCGGTGTATCCGGTGAAATCAGATCTATCCTTGAGGCTTTCGAAAATCTCCATGCCCGCGTCTTTATCACAAACTGAGCGCAAACCTACGTTGTGCGCGTTCATGACCGGAACCATGAGCGTAACATTGTTACTTAAAATGCGGACAATATAAAACTCGGCAGTTGATCCGCCGATTTCCTGACTTTCAATACGTTCTACTTTGCCTACTCCCTGCGAAGGGTAGACTACCAACTGCTCTAGCTCAAACACTCATGGCTCCTTGGACTTACTAAAGAAATGTTTGGAAGGGTCAATGCGAATTCCGGGAATACTCCGGTATGGTGATGGCGCGATTACGTGTACTTCAGGATTAGCTGAAAACGGGTTTACAGGCCCTTCCAATTTCTTTTACCCTCTTATTGATGTCTATCTTCTATAGAGGGAATTGCTACGAAAAATTATTATAACTGAATTGTGAAAAATAGTCTATGGTTCGGTTTCAGGAACATCGGGCGTGAAACTGTTCATGAACTGAGTTGCCGTTCCTTGGCCCCGCCTGAAATGCAGGTTCAGTCCCTTGATGGCTGCTTGAGACATTTGTCCTGCGACTTCAAGTTCCTGAGAGTTAAACTCTTCAAGGACATAGTCTTTCACTTGTGAGGAAAATTCCGGGCGGCCTATGCCGACCCTGATCCTGAAGAAATTAGGTGAGCCCATTTTCTCCTGAATTGATTCCAAGCCCCGGTGTCCGTTATTACCGCCGCCTTTTTTGAACTTCATCCTTCCGCAAGGGAGATCCAGTTCATCATGGATGACGAATATATTTGATACCGGAATGGAGAACTTTCCGCATATGGCCGCAACTGCTTTGCCGCTCAGGTTCATGTAGGTGAGCGGCTTTGTAACCAGCACATTGCTCCCGGCCATGTTCACGCTGAACAGTTCGAAATCGCCGGATATACCCATTTCTTTGTAGCGCATGTTTTTGCGGGATGCGGACATTTCAGCCAAAGCATCAATAGCCATAAACCCGATATTGTGTCTGGTTTTGGCATATTCGGGGCCGGGGTTACCCAGTCCTGCGATAAGTGCTTTGTATTCCATGATTGTATCCCTGCTTAACAAACGGCAAAGGCCCCGGATAAACCGGGGCCCGAAAATGAATATATTGCTTTAGGCTTATTCGTCAGCTGCTTCTGCTGAATCTTCGCCTTCCTCTTCTTCAGAAGAACCGCGTCCTGCGGCACAACGAACGAGTGCAAAGTTGCTGTCGTGCTGTACGGTTGCGCCACCATCCAGTTCGATTTCGTTTACGAATACGGTGTCGCCAACGTTCATGGTGTCGATGTTTACAACGATTTCAGCAGGAATGGTTGCTGCGGTACAAGCTACGGTCAGCTTTTCGCGGTAGATAGCCATGCGACCACCGAGTTTAACACCGGGTGCAGTACCTTCAGTCACAACGGGAACGTCGATCTTGAGGGGACGGTCAGCGGAAACGCCGAGCAGGTCGATGTGGTTGGGACGGGGACGAACGGGGTCCATCTGGATTTTCCAGATCAGAGTGTCGTAGGTCTTACCATCAACTTCAAGGCTGAAGACACGGGTAGTGCCGATCTGGCGATACAGTTTAACGAATTCAATTTCGTTAACGGAAAGGATCAGGTTTTCGCCGTCCTGAGAATAGAAGACAACGGGAACCATACCCTGATTGCGAAGCTGACGGTTTGCGGATTTACCTGTTTTGGTACGCACATCAGCTTTGAAGGTTACTTTTTCAGACATTATGTTCTCCTTATGGTTAACCTGCTGTCGCTCGAAATGACCGACAGAGGGTGGGAATAGGCGTAATTAAACGAAGAGTACGCTTACAGAAGACTCGGTGTGCACGTTGTGGATACACTTGGCGAGGATTCCGGCAACGGATTTCACTTTGATCTTGCCGCCGCTCTTAGCGATTTTTTCTTCGGGGACAGGCAGGGTGTTGGTTACAATCACCTCGGAAAAAGGTGCTGCGGCCAGCCTGTCGATAGCCGGTCCGGAAAGAACCGGGTGGGTTGCGCAGGCGATTACGTCTTTTGCACCATGGTCTATAAGAACCTTGGCTGCCTGACACATGGTGCCTGCGGTATCGATCATGTCGTCCATGACCACGCAGACTTTATCTTTTACTTCGCCGATGACGTGCATTGCTTTGGCCTGGTTGGGAGCATCGCGACGTTTGTCCACAATTGCCAGTCCGGCATTGAGGCGTTTGGCGTATGCTCTTGCGCGTTCGGTTCCTCCTGCATCAGGGGAAACCATGACCATGTCATCGTCACGGGTGCGCAGTTCGTCCAGAAGGACGGGCGCTGCATAAATATTGTCTACCGGGAGGTTGAAAAAGCCTTGGATCTGGCCTGCGTGCAGGTCGATAGTGACCAGACGCTGCATACCGGCAACGGTCAGGCAGTCGGCACAGAGTTTTGCACTGATTGGTGCACGGGGAGAAACCTTGCGGTCCTGTCTGGCGTAACCGTAATAGGGAACAACTGCGGTTACTCGGCGGGCACTTGCTCTTTTAAGTGCGTCCAGCATGAGGCAAAGTTCCATGAAGTGAAAGTTCACCGGATCACAGGTGGACTGGACTATGAAAACATCACAGCCGCGGACATTGTCCTGAATCTCAATGCGAATTTCACCATCACTGAATTTTTCACGCAGGCAAGGAGTAAGTTTGCTGCCGAGATGGTCACAGATTGCTTCTGAAAGCGCCAGATTTGACGAGCCGCTGATAATCTTAAGTTCACCGTTCATGTCGGTCTCCAACTTGACCTCTCGGAAAGAGAAATAAATTTGGCAGGGATGGAAGGACTTGAACCCTCGAATGCGTGGACCAAAACCACGTGCCTTACCAACTTGGCGACATCCCTGCACATATTATATGGAAATATGTACTATATTAAAATTAAGAAAACGTGTGAAGAACAGATTCGACTTTCATCGATTTTAAGCCTGATGCAGCTTTTTTTGCTGCGCCTCTTTCCCTAAAGAATGAGATCACGCTGGCTCCGCTTCCGCTCATTACAGCTCCGCAGGCTCCGTTTTTCAGTAAGTATTCTTTTGTCTCCCTGATTTTGGGAAACTCTGGAAGAACAACCTCTTCAAAGTCATTGAACAAAGTTACCTTCGTTTGGGAGGCCGTTCTATTATTACCGCTGGCTGACGTTGTCAAGTCAAAGGCGTCACTTTTTTTCAAATTAGTGGATTGATCTCGGTTGGACCATGCCTTGTATGCCCACACGGTATTTACGTGCACATCCGGGCAGGCTAATAACGCGGTCAGGCCGGAAAGGTCAACCTCTACGGGGAATAAAATTTCACCAATTCCTTTCGCCCATGCCGGACCGTCCAGCAAAAAGAAGGGCACATCCGCGCCAAGCCCCGCAGCCAGTGCGTTTAGCTTGTCGTGCGCAAGACCCGGACTTTTCGGGTGGTTATTTAAGAAACGGAGCATGGAAGCCGCATCGGAGCTGCCGCCGCCAAGTCCTGCACCGGTGGGGGTGCGTTTGGTCAATTCTATATGCAGGCCAGGACGGAATCCGGTGGCTTCGCTGTATTTATCCCAAGCCTTGTAAATAAGATTATCTTCCGCAGGAAGGTCGAATTCTGCACAATGAATGGTACATCCTTCTCCGGTTTCCGTTACCTCCAAAGTGTCGGCCAGTGCCGGGAAGGGATGAAATAGGGTCTCCAGCTCATGATAACCGTCTTCCCTTTTGCCAACAATTTTTAGGTAAAGGTTGACCTTAGCCGGTGCGGTAAGAATTATTTTCGTCATGGGCAGTCTAATAACGTAAAGAGCTTGAATTAGGAAGCCCGTCCTGAGCAGTTTCAGGACGGGCTGTTTGTTGGAGAGCTAGCAACAGTCGGGAGACTATTTGTCTTTCAATTCTATGGTGCGGAATATGTTATGACCCTGACGTTTCAGGAGCAGCATTACCAGTCCGCGCTTTTTGCCTTCGGTGTTGATTATCTTCTGGAGATCTTTGATGGAATTAACCTTGTGTTGATTGGCTTCCAGAATCACATCCCCTACAGCGATAGCGGCTTCTTCGGCAGGAGTTTCCTGCATAACTTCTATGACCAGCAGCCCTTCAGGTCTTTCAAGACCGAGGGATTGGGCTTCGGCTTTACGGTTGACCCTGCGGACTACCAGCCCGAGGTCATCAAGGTTTTCTTCAGCAGCCTTGGGGGATATCTTTTCAGCTTCGGCTACAACATTCTTGCCGTTGCGTTCGCCAAGCACGATGCGCAGGTTCTTTTCGCGTCCCTTGCGCCATACTTTAATACTTACGGCTTTGCCCGGGGGCAGTGCTGCCACGGTTCGCAGCAGGTCGTTGGTGTCGTCGATTTTTTCACCACTAACCTTGAGGATGACGTCGCCGACTTTCATGCCGCCCTTATCCGCGGGATCGCCGGGGTTGACGGAGTTGACCAATGCGCCGGTTTCTTCTTTGAGACCGAGGGCTTTTGCGGTCTTTGCGTCAGCGTCCTGAATGGTTACGCCGAGCCAGCCGCGGCTGACTTTATGATCAGTCTTGAGCTGAGAGATAATATTTTCAGCCATATTACTGGGGATGGCAAAGCCGATTCCCTGACCGCTGGCGATGATGGCCGTATTGATACCGATGACACGTCCCTTGAGATCGATGAGCGGACCGCCGGAGTTTCCGGGGTTGATGCTGGCATCAGTCTGGATGAAATTGTCAAAGGGCCCTGCGCCGATGATACGGCCCTTGGCACTGATAATTCCCTTGGTCACGGTGTGTCCCAGACCGAAGGGGTTACCGATAGCCAGTACCCATTCCCCTACTTCGGCTTTTTCCGAATTGGCGAAATCAAGGAAGGGCAGGTCTTTTTTTACTTCTATTTTTAAGAGGGCAAGGTCGGTTTCTTTGTCACGGCCGATGATTTTTGCCGGGTATTCGTGCCCGTCATTCTGTAGTTTTACCGTGATTTCATCCGCAGAGGCGACCACGTGGTTGTTGGTGACTACGTAACCATCTTTGGAAATGATAAAACCTGAACCCAGCGAACCGGTTTTGCGTTTCTGCTTGGGCTGTTTGCCGTTTCCGCGATTATTGAACTGTTTGAAGAAGTCTTCAAAAGGGTTGTTTTTGCCTTTGCCGTGGAATTTGAAAAAGTCTTCCATGGGATTTCCCACTTCGACCATTTTCACGGTGTTAATGTTGACCACGGCAGGACCGCATTTCTTTGCCAGATCGACAAAGGAAGGCAGCCCATCTGCCTGAGCGTATACGGGCAGGATGAGTACAATGATGAGAGCGAGTAATCCAATGTAGCGTTTTAATTTCATGTAACCTCCTCATAATACCGCCCGGAAAACGGGATAGGCGGCACTCCTGAGTATAGTCTTGTTTTTTTAAATGTAAATAGTGTGGTGGAGATTATAAAACGGTGTTTATCTCGTTCGGTTCTGGACATTACTCAAAAAAATCGAGTAATGTTATTAATAGAAAACTTTTTCAAATGAACAGTATTCGGCTAATTAATCAGGGGTGGCTGTTTCATGAAATCATTACGAAATTTTCGATCTGCTTTATCCGACAAAAAGAAATTTTTGAAGGTCGCAGTCCTTTTTTTGCTGATTATCATGACTGTGTGGGTCGTCCTTTTTTATGTGGCGCGACAATATATCGTCACTCAGGCGGAGGACAAGATCAAGGAGATTCTGTTGGTCCACAAAGGGATGCACCATTATGTGCAGGAAATTATGCACCCGGCATTATACAAGTATAAGGATGGTAAAAAGATAACAGAAGATTTTTACGCGCCGGAGCTTTTTTCCTCTTCTTTCATAATCAGGAATCTGCACGGATTTTATAATCAGGAAAAAAGTGCTGCCGGAGATGATGAAGTCTATTACAAGATGGCGGCCAACAACCCTCGCAATAAAGTTAACAAGGCAGATCCACTTGAATGTGATTTGATTGAGATGTTCAATAAGAACCGGGATATGAATGAATACCGGGATATTGTCAGTGTCAATGGAACACAATATTTGTACGTAGCAATTCCTTTTCTTGAGAACACTAAGGGGTGCCTTGTCTGCCATGGTAAGCGCGAAGATGCCCCGGCTCAGTTGCGTGAAATATATAAGGGGGCCGGGGGGTATGACGAGGAACTAGGAATTGTCAGGGCAGTAATCTCAATCAGGGCTCCTTTGAATAAAGAACTCCTTGATATGTACATCGTCGGTGTAGCTCTGTTTTCCGG
Organism: Marinifilum sp. JC120; assembly: GCA_004923195.1. Taxonomy (NCBI): domain Bacteria; kingdom Pseudomonadati; phylum Bacteroidota; class Bacteroidia; order Marinilabiliales; family Marinifilaceae; genus Marinifilum; species Marinifilum sp. JC120. The sequence goes on from RDSB01000007.1 coordinate 67,251, forward strand.
GGTGGCGGTTCTTGTGGGATCGCTTCTTTTCAGTAACAAGCTAAGGGGAGTGGTTAACAGGCGGACCGCCAAGTTAAAGCAGGAAATTGAAGTGCGTACACAGGCGGAGCAGGAAGTGGAAAAGCTGCGCAATTATCTTTCCAACATTATTGATTCAATGCCCTCGCTAATAATCGGGGTTACCCCTGACGGGATTGTTACCCAATGGAACATTAAAGCGGGCCGCGATTTCGGGGTATTAAAAGAAGAAGCTCTTGGCAAGCCGTTAGGGCTTGTCGCCCCTCGTTTAGCGGATGAAATGGACAGGGTGCGTAAGGCCGTGCAATCCCGCACTGTGCAATGTGAATCCAAGCATGTGCGTAGGGAAAACGGGGATGTTCAGTACGAGGATATTACTATTTATCCTTTGCTCGCCAACGGTGTTGAAAGTGCCGTTATCCGTATTGATAATGTGACGGAGCGAGTGAATCTGGAGCAGGTCTTGGTCCAGTCTGAGAAAATGATGTCTGTGGGCGGGCTTGCCGCGGGAATGGCTCATGAAATTAATAATCCGCTGGCTGGGATACTCGGTAGTGCATACAACATAAAGAAGCGGGTCTTTGCCGACCTAAAAGCCAACCGGAACGCGGCCGATGAGTGCGGGGTCCACCTTGAACTTGTTCAGGAATACTTGAAGATGAGAAAGGTTGACCGGATGCTTGAATCAATTCAGGAGAGCGGCAAACGTGCGGCTTCAATTGTTGAGAATATGCTCAGCTTCAGCCGTAAGACTGACAGGAAGATGGATTTGTTTGACCTCTCTACTCTTATAGATAAAACACTTGATCTGGCAGCCAATGACTATAATTTAAAAAAACTGTACGATTTTAGACATATAAAAATAGTGCGCGAATTTAAGCCGGGAATGAACCGGGTTTTGTGCGACGGTAATGAAATGCAGCAGGTCTTTTTAAATTTGTTCAAGAATGGTGCAGAAGCCATGACCGAAAAAAACTACGGTGACGACAAACCCTGTTTTCATTGCAGAGTCTTCGAGGAAGACGGGCTGGCCGTTGTGGAGGTTGAAGATAATGGTCCAGGAATAGACGAAGCTACCCGTCTACGGATTTTTGAACCGTTTTACACCACTAAGTCTGTGGGCAAGGGGACCGGACTGGGGCTTTCTGTTTCCTATTTTATCATTGCCGATCAGCACAATGGCAGTATGACCGTTGAGTCGAAACTCGGAGAAGGAACTAAGTTTATTATCAGACTTCCTTTTGATGACGAGACCGACAAAGCTTAGTTGCTTATTTTTTTCGCACAACGCAGGCCCGGTAGGTTCTTTTCTGCCTGCCGATTGATGATGCTGTAAAGTTCAAGAAGTTGAGTTGTTCAAATCCGTGACTCAGATACAGTTTGTCCAGAGCATCTTGTGAATGGCGGTGGAATTTTATTTTTGGATTTTGTTCTTTCTGGCAGCTCAAGGCATATCCGTCCGGTTCATCTGCGTTTGCATCTGCCACTACAAAGGCAAAAATCCCATCTTTAATCAGCACACGGTTTACTTCTGAGAAAAGAACCCCAAGATCACTGAAAAGATGGGTCAATCCGGTGCAAACAGCATGATTTATTGATTCCTTTTCCAGCGGATACGGAGCAATGCTGATGTCATGTTTTGCAAGGCTGCTTGCAAATGCTTTGTCTGCGCAGACCTCAAGCATTTCATTCGAAAAATCAAGGCCGTGGACTTCAAGTCCGGCTTGATGAAAAAGAATTGATGACAGACCTGTGCCGATACCAACATCAAGGATACTTTCGCCCGGAGTTACATAGCGGAAAGCAAGGCCGAATACGATGTCCGGGTCCAGCCAGTTGGCTTTTAGAGATTTCTGGTCATACTGCTGTACATGATCCCCGGTGAATGCTTTTCTTACCGTGGTTTTGCTTTTCATTTTTTACTCATATTTTGGATTCTAGGTTTAAATGAAAAGAGCTTAGTTGTGTGGTTGTGTGATTTCTACCCTGAAAGCAAATTTTTTCGCCCGAATTATGATGTATCGTGATGTGAGCTTACTACAGGTCCAGTGGTTCCCCGTTTTTGAACACCGCACGCACTTCCAGTGAATTTGTTTCCAAGGCCACCAGATCAGCCCTATATCCCTTTGCTATCCGTCCGAATTCATGATCGATACCGATAGCTTGGGCTGGATACAGGGAGGTCATGCGTAAGGTTTCATCCAGTTCAATGCCCACATGGTGAACGCAATTGTAAACCGCTTTGTCCATGGTCAGCATGGAGCCTCCGATGGTGCCGTCAGCTGCTGCGCATTTGCCATCCTTAACATAAACAGTCTGGTTGCCGAGCACGAATTCGGTCTGTTCGGAAACAATTGCGGATGTAGCGTCGGTGATACAGAAAAGTTTGTTGCCCACGATATTTTTGGCAAGCTCCACATTATCCCATGAAACATGCACTCCATCCACGATGATCCCGGTCCACGGTTTTTCAAGGTAAACGGCCCCGACAAGGCTTGGTTCGCGGCCCTGAAGCGGTTCCATACCGTTGAAAAGATGGGTGGCCATACTTATGCCGGCCCGGAACATTTCCCGTGCCCGGGGGCAGGGTGCAGCACTGTGTCCGGCGGAAACCCTGATTCCGGTATCTTCAAGCATGCTTACCTGTTCTGGTGAAACCACTTCCGGGGCCATAGTGCACATTCTGGTTACTTCCGGCCCGAGTTCCACAATGCGTAAAAGAACTTTTTCATCCGGGGATTTGATCATCTCCGGGTTGTGGATGCCTTTGCGTTTGCGGCTAAGGTATGGACCTTCCAGATGCAGTCCGAGCACTATGTCCGGTGAATTTAACCGATATTCTCGGACCACTTCCATGGCCTTGAGCATGTCTTCTTCCGGCGCGCTGACCAGTGTGGGCAGGAAGGAGGTACAGCCTGTAGAGATAATCGCGCCGGACATACGCTCCAGCGTTTCTCCTGAAATGTCGTCATTGAAAAATACGCCTCCGCAGCCGTTGAGCTGGAGGTCTATGAATCCGGGGGCAAGGATTGCCCCTTCAAGATCTATCCGTTTTGTTTTAGCTGGTATGTCTTCCGGTTCAACCACTGCGCTGATGCGCTTTCCGTTGATTAGCACTGCTGAATTATTCAGTACTTCATTGCCCGTATATATTTTGCAATTTACAAGTGCGTACATGTTGCCGCCTATTTGGGTTCTTGCAGGTTGTCTGCTTCTATCTGCTTAAAATATTTCAGCGTCTTTACTTTCAGTTCCATGGTGGCATTTTCGTCACAGACAAGGATGCCTTTGCGGTGCAGTTGCAGGGCCGAGACGGTCCAGAGGTGGTTTACACCGTGTTCTACCGCATATGATACGGCCAGAGCTTTGTTCAGGCCGGAAGCAAGGATGATAACTTCTCTTGAGTCGAGCAGGGTCCCGACCCCTACGGTGAGAGCGTATTTAGGCACGGTCTCCATGTTGTCATCGAAAAAACGGGAGTTGGCCGTACGGGTTTCAACGGTTAGAGTCTTGATACGGGTACGGGAGGAAAGTGAAGAGGCCGGTTCGTTGAAGGCTATATGTCCGTCGGTTCCCACGCCGCCGACGAAAATATTAACTCCGCCGTAATTCTTTATTTTCTGTTCATAAGCTTCACATTCCGCTTCCGGGTCGGGGGCATTGCCATCCAGCAAATTTATGTTGTTTTTTGGGATATCTACATGGTTGAAAAAGTTATCATACATGTAATAGTGATAGCTTTGGGGATGGTCTTCGGGTAGGCCGACATATTCATCCATATTAAATGTTATGACATGCTCGAAGCTGACCTTTCCGGCTCGATGCAGGTTTATCAGTTCGTTGTACATGCTTATGGGGGTCCCCCCGGTGGGCAGTCCCAGCACAAAGGGTTTTTCTTTGCTGGGGGAAAAGTTTTTGATTTTTCCTGCTACATAATGGGCGGCCCACCAGCCCGGATTGTTTATAACTGGAATGAGTCTCATGCTTTCCTCCATGTACTAAAAAACATTCCTTTGATGCTAAAAGTATTCATCGTGAGGGGAATAAATCAACTTATTATACTTTTTTTTATGATTAAAAAAAATAAATAAAGTTGAGGTGGTCGGTACGAGCTAGTATTGTCCAAATCAGTACTCAAATATTAGAGGGCTGGCGGACATGGATGAAAGGGAAACCGTGTCCGGGGTAATCAACAATTTGCCAGGAGTGATGTTATGAGGATTTTGGAAGGATTGCAGAAACTGGGTCGTTCATTAATGCTACCCATCGCTGTGCTGCCGGTGGCGGCCTTGATGCTGCGTCTGGGGGCCGGAGACCTGCTTGATATTCCATTTGTTTTTCAGGCCGGGAATGCAATTTTCTCCAATCTGCCGCTGATATTCGCCATCGGTGTGGCTGTAGGTCTTTCCAAAGATAATGCAGGTGCTTCGGCTCTGGCTGGGGGGATCGGCTACCTTGTTTTTACCGCCGCCATCGGCAGTTTGAATAAAGATATTAATATGGGGGTTCTTTCCGGGATCATCATGGGTATTTGCGCCGGACTGCTTTACAACCGCTTTTACAATATAAAACTGGTGGAGTGGCTGGCTTTCTTCGGTGGACGAAGATTTGTCCCGATTGCTACTTCCGGTTGTGCACTGGTCTTGGCATATCTTTTCAGTTTCGCCTGGCCTCCCATTCAGGGCGTGATCGACGCTGTCGCTAACTGGGTTATCGGTTCCGGTCCTGTGGGAACTTTTGTTTATGGTACCCTGAATAGGCTGCTCATCCCCACCGGATTGCATCACATTATGAACAACATTGTCTGGTTCCAGTTTGGTGATTTCACTAATGCCGCCGGGCAGGTTGTGCACGGTGACCTGCATAGATTTTTTGCCAGTGACCCCACTGCCGGTGGATTTATGTCCGGTTTTTTCCCGATTATGATGTTCGGTCTTCCCGCTGCTGCACTGGCTATTTACCGGACCGCCAAGCCTGAAAACCGGGCCATGATCGGTGGTATCCTTTTTTCCGTAGCCTTTACCGCTTTTCTTACCGGTGTGACTGAACCCATCGAATACATGTTCATGTTCATTGCTCCGGCTCTTTATGCTGTACATGCATTGTTGACCGGGGTGTCACTGGCCTTGTGTTCCATCTTTAACATTAAGCTGGGATTCGGTTTTTCAGCTGGTGCCATCGACTATGTGCTGAACTATGGACTGGCCACCAATCCCCTGATGGGACTGGCTCTGGGCGGCGTATTTTTTGTGGTTTATTATTTCCTTTTTACTTTTGCCATTAAGTTTTTTGATCTTAAGACTCCCGGTCGTGAAGAGGATGATACCCTTGTTCCGGTCGATATTTCCGATGAAGATACCCTTAATCTGGCTCAGTCCTGCATCCGTGAACTTGGTGGGCCTGCAAACCTTGTTAATATTGATTCATGTATCACCAGACTTCGTTTGGAAGTGAAGGACCCGTCTGCTGTAAACGAAGACGGCCTCAAGCGTTGCGGAGCCAAAGGTGTTGTCCGCGTCGGTGAAAAGGGTGTTCAGGTTATTCTGGGTACTCAGGCTGAACTGGTCGCCATGGCCATGGGCGGCATGCAGCGCGAAGAGAGTGAGCTTGCAGCAGAAGGCAGCATCGCTCTTTATGCTCCCATCGAAGGTGAGATCGTGTCCATCGAAGACGTGCCTGATCCGGTTTTCGCGGATAAGGTCGTGGGTGACGGCGTGGCGATTATTCCTTCCGGTGACACCATGTGTGCCCCTGCGGACGGTGTGATTGGAAAGATTTTCAAGGCTAACCATGCCTTCAGCATGGAAACTGAAGATGGAGTTGAACTTTTTGTTCATTTCGGTATTGATACCGTTGCGCTCAAAGGAGAAGGCTTCACCCGTGTGGCTGAAGAAGGTGCATCCGTTAAGAAGGGCGATCCGGTGATCCGCTACGATCTCGCTCTGCTGCGTGAAAAGGTAAGTTCTGTGGTAACTCCTGTTGTTGTAAGCAATGTTGATGATTATGCTGCAATAACCAAGATGACCGGCAAGGTCGTGATTGGAAGCCCGATCCTGACTCTCAAGAAAAAATAGCAGTTAAAATATTCCGGTCCCGTCATATGGCGGGGTCGGATTAAATAAGAAAAAAGGATGTGAATATGGCTGAAAAGAAAATTACCATCACTGCGGAAGACGGCCTGCACGTCAGGCCTGCATCTGAGTTCGTCAAACTTGCCAAGGGTTATGAAGCCGACATCAAGGTCACTGTTGGCGGCAAATCTGCCAATGCCAAAAGTCTTTTCAAGCTGCAACTGCTGGAGCTGGTCAAAGGTGCGGAGCTGCACCTTGAGGCTTCCGGTAGTGATGAACAGGAAGCAGTGGACAGTCTTGCTGAATTTTTAAGCTCGATCAAATAACCGCGAAATAATCTGAAAAGGTTTGCGGAGGATTTTATGGTTTGCGGAATTGCTGTTTCCCCCGGTGTGGCTCTTGCTACTGCTTTGGTGGTGATGAAAGATGATGTAAGTTTTGATAGGTCGCCTGTGGCTCCCAGAGCTATCGATAAGGAAGTGGAAAGGTTCAAGCTTGCTGTGGAGGAATCCGCAAAACAGTTGACCCAAATTGCGGCACAGGTGGAGAAGAAGCTTGGCGCCGATAAGGCCGCAATCTTTGAGGGACACCTGATGTTGGTGGAAGATGAGGAATTTTCCGAAGCGGTTATCGAGAAGATCCGCGAACAGCGTTTTCCCGCTCCGGCTGCGGTTGAAGACGTCGTCAGCGAACACGCCGCAGCCATGGAAGAACTGGAAGATGAATATCTGCGTGCTCGTGCCGCTGATATTCGTGATCTCGGGCACCGTTTGTTGCTGAATTGTCTGGGTATCTCCCCGCAGGGACTGGAGCTGATTGATGAGGAAGTAATCATCGTTGCTGAGGACCTGACTCCTTCTCAGACTGCCGTTCTTGATACAGCCAAGGTCAGGGGGATCATTACCGAGAAGGGCAACCGCACTTCGCATACTGCCATCATGGCCGCGTCCATGGAAATCCCGGCCATTGTAGCAGCTGAGAATGCCACCTCACTGATTAAGGATGGCGATATGGTAGGTCTCGACGCCGAACATAACCGTATTCTGGTTAATCCCACTTCATCCCAGCTTGATCAGATCAGATATCAACAGGAACAATACCAGATTGAGCGTAAGCAGCTTGAGGAACTCCGTGACCAGCCCGCAATGACCACAGATGGCGTGCAGATCAAGCTGGCAGCGAATATCGGTTCTCCTTCTGAAAGCGGACCTGCTGTTTCCAAAGGTGCTGAAGGCGTGGGGTTGTACCGGGTTGAATTTCTGTTCATGGAAAAGAGTGAATCCCCGGATGAGGAAGAGCAGTATCAGGCTTTTAAGTCCGTGGTGGATGATATGCAGGGCAGGCCTGTGGTTATCCGCACTCTTGATGTGGGCGGGGATAAGGATCTGCCTTATCTGGCCCTGCCGGAAGAGGCCAATCCTTTTCTTGGCTGCCGGGGTATACGGCTTTGTTTTGAGCGTCCCGGATTATTGGTCAAGCAGTTGCGGGCCTTATTGCGGGTCGGAGTGCATGGTGATGTGCGCATCCTGATTCCCATGATTTCAGCTCTTGATGAAGTTCGTAGATTCAAGGAATTTCTGGCTGAAGCTAAGACCTCCCTTGAACATGACGGAATTCCTCACGCGGAAACACTGCCTGTAGGAGTGATGATCGAGACTCCGGCAGCGGTATTCCTTGCTCCGCACCTGATTCGCGAAACCGATTTTTTCAGTATCGGAACTAATGATCTAACTCAGTACACCCTTGCGGTGGACCGCCAGAATGAACGTATTGCCGATTTGTTTGAGCAGCTTTCACCTGCGGTGCTTATGTCCATCAAACAGGCCACTGACGCCGCCCGTGAAGAGGGCAAATCCGTATGCGTTTGCGGGCAGATGGCCGGGGATGTGCTTTCATCGCTGCTGTTGATCGGTCTTGGGGTGGAAGAACTGAGCATGAGCCCGGTTCATATCCCACGGGTAAAGAGTGCCATTCGCAAGCACAGCCGTGCAGAACTGCGTGAGCTTGCGCGCAAGGTTCTGGGGCTGGCTACGGCAGGCGAGGTCCGGGCCAAGCTGGAAAAATATTTGAGATAATAGAATAGTTAAAAATCTTCGGGGATAGCGCAGCTCTGGTGCAGTTTTTCCAGCACCAGTGCTCCTGCCCCGCGGGCGTAATTTTCTTCCTTCCACGGGCGGATTATCAGTTCCGGTATTTGCCCGAAGACCTCGCAGGATCGGCTTTCCATTGCTTTATTCAGCGGCGCGAAAAGCATGTCTTTTGCCAGATAGCTTTTACCGGTGATGATGACTTTTTCCGGGTCCAGCACTCGGGTCAGGTCAGAAATTCGCTTTCCGAGTATGGTTCCGGCCTGATTAAATATTTCTTGTAATTTGGGATTGCCTTTTTTCGCTGCGTCAATGACGTCTTCTATTTTTATATTTTCAGGATTCGCAGGTAGCCATATTTCTTCTTTTGCCAACTGCTTTGCATCCCGCAGGATAGAGAAATTTGAGCCGACAGCTTCAAGGCATCCGGTCAGTCCACACCTGCACGGCTGTTCGTTCTGGTAGCAGCTTACATGGCCCAGTTCCCCGGCCATACCTTTCCAGCCGCGCACCAGCCTGCCGTTAACGATCAGTCCCAGTCCGATGCCGTGTTCAAGGGTGACCACAAAGAAATTTTCACAGCCGCGTGCATCTCCGAACCACTGCTCATAGATGGCGAGGGTGTTGGAGCTGTTCTCAATAAATGTCTGGAATCCTGTTTCCTGTTCCACAAGGCTGCTGAAGGGCACATCTTCCCAACCTGCTCCACGGTTGAAACCGGGATGAAAGTGGATAAGCCCTTCCCGGTGGTTGACCAGTCCGGGAATTCCCAGACCCAGCCCGACGATGTCATCGGGGATGAACCCTTTGTCTAGACGGCAGGTCTTTATGGCCTTAGCCAGCAGTTCGATTATTTCTTCCGGGGAATTGATGCCGGGGCTTAGCCGAACAAAGTGCGACCCGACAACTTTGGCTTCGAGGTTGATTATGACCACGTTGATTTTTTCAGCTGAGATGTAGGCCCCGGCTACAAAAGCACCGTCGGGGTTTAGGGCCAGCAATACCGGAGGTCTGCCTGATGCAGAGGAGACAGCCTCTTTTTCATAGACTATTCCTTCCTTGATGAATTCTGCGGTGATGCTTGTAACCGTGGCGAGGCTCAGCCCGGTCTGGGCAGCAATATCCTTTCTGGAAATGCTGACTCCCATCCTGATGGTCCTGAGAATATTGCAGCGGTTGATGGCCCGCATCATGTCCCTGTTGGCAGCTCGCATTTTTGGCTCCGGTGTTGTGTCTGTTTTATTTCAGCTACCGGATATGTATGTTTTCAGCAAGATAAGCCTGAAACTTGACGTTTGAAAGAACCGTTAATAGTTTTAGTGTTCATTCTAAAAATAAATTTCCGGAGAATAAATGGACCAGTCAGCAAAATTGAGAGCGGAGTACGAAAGTAAACTTGAAGAATATGAGAAAAGTGGTGATTCCAAAGGAAAAGCCGCAACTCTTTACGAGATGGCGAAACTTGAAATCAGTGAAGGTAATCAGGAGCAGGCATTACTCATGCTGATGGAAGCATATTCGCGATTCCAGAAGCTGGGTGAGTCTCGTGGGCATTGTTTTGCCGGGGAGCTGCTTGGGCAATTGCTTTTTGTTTCCGGTAACCGCGAGGACGGTCTTGCTGTTGTGCGTGAGGCTTTCCGGGGATTCACGGAGATGGGGATGTCCGATGAGGCTGAGAAAACAGGGCAGTTGCTTGCTGTAATGGAAGAGCATGCTGCTGGAGAGTAATTGAAATTTTAAATATTTTTTTGTTGTATTTAAACGCAAACAGGCCCGCAATTTTTTAAAAATTGCGGGCCTGTTTGCGTTTGCTGAAAATTATGTCTGATCCACGCGTAGTTCGATGGCGTCAAAACGCCAGTACTCATGTTCCACAGTCAGCACGGTGTCTTTGCCGTCTGTCTTGATTCGCCTAACGTAGATCCCCGGAGAGCCGTGCGGGATACCCAGATTTGAGGTCACGTCCCGTGGCAGCAGCAGCGGTCTGATCAGCAGATTTCGCTGTTTGAGACTTATTCCGTAATCTTCTTCTACGACTTGGGTCATGGCTCGGTCGGTAGTCTTGGGGATAATTCCTTCAAGTTTGTCCGCATTTAGATAGTTTAGCGTCCGGGCAACTTGCTGACCATCTATGAAAAAAGTGTTCTCCATGGAATAAACTTCGGTTCCGGCAGCGAACCCTTCATCTGTATATGTATCCATTTCTTCTTCAATGGTGATGATGCCGTTGTCTTCAGTACTCCATTCCGCCTTGCGCCCCTGCGACGCGGCCAGTTGGGCGAAGTTCACGTGGTCTGCCGGGTTGTAGACCATGCGGATGGGATTCACGTACCAGCCTTTTCGTTCCAGTCTGAAAATTTTTCCGTCCCGTTGCAGCTTTAGCAATGCGTGGCGGATTGTATTTCTGTTTAGAGAAAGCTCAGCGCAGAGAGTTCTTTCGGAGGGCAGTTTATCGCCCGGACTGAGTTCTCCGGATGCGAGACGTTTCAGAATTAGGTCGCGGACTATCTGGTAATAACGTATTTTTTCCATGATTCGATTGGTGTTAGATGTTTCGGCAGTTAAATTGGCACATGATTTATACAGAGTCACCACGTATTTGAAACTTTTTTTGTAAAATCTGGTTTAAACCAGTTGAGGTGTTTTTGGCAACAGTGTACTAGGGGAATATACAGTGAGTTACTAGGATGACTGACTCCGACCGCGGGAGTTGATATTTCCGTGTCTGGGGTCAGCAATATCTATGCAGCGCAAAGCCGTATTATTTGTTATACGGACTGGAATCCCCTCACAATGTTGCGTTGTGAAGTTTGAGGGTGGAGGTAGTCAAATGGCTTTTTTTCGTACTTATTTCATTTGTCTGTTGATTGTGGCAATGGCATCTATTGCTCAGGCCGGAACTTTGGAAAACGTCAAGAAAGACGGTTTTCTCAAAGCCGGGACACACATTGAAAACCCCGGTTTTTCCGCTCTGGACAGCAATGGTAAACGTATCGGCTTTGATGTTGATTTCATCCGTGCTGTTGCCGCAGCTGTTGATGTTCCTGAAGTCAAATATACCCCGCTCACTTCCAAAGAGCGTCTGCCTGCTTTGCAGTCCGGTGAAATTGATCTTCTCTCCCGCACCACTACCCACACTATGAGCCGCGACGTTAAGCTCGGCCTCGATTTTACCGTGACCACCCTTTATGATGGTCAGGGTATGATGGTTCGTAAAGAGCTCGGTATCACAGATGCTAAAGATCTGGACGGCGCAACCGTCTGTTTGCAGACCGGTTCTACCACCGAACTGAACATTTCCGACTTTTTCCGTAAAAACGGTATGAGCTTCACTCCTGTTGTTTTTGATAAGCAGCCTGATGTGCGTAAAGCTTATGACACCGGACGTTGTGACGTTCACACCACCGATGTTTCCGGTCTTGCAGCTCAGCGTTCCTTGATGGAAAAGCCTGGAGATCACGTAATTCTTTCCGAAGTTATTTCCAAGGAACCCCTCGGTCCTGTTGTTCGCCACGGTGACAACCAGTGGTCTGACATTGTCCGCTGGACTATCTGGCTGACCATGGCCGCAGAGGAAAAAGGAATTACTCAGGCTAACGTTGATAAAATGTATGCCAAGAGCAAAGACCCCGAAGTTCAGCGTATGCTGGGCAAAACCGGAACCCTCTGGACTGACCTCGGTCTTGATAAAGGTGCTCCCGTACGCATCATCAAGTCCGTCGGTAACTACGGTGAAATCTTTGACCGTAACCTCGGTCCCAAAACTCCCCTGCGCATGGAGCGTGGACTCAACCAGCAGTGGAACAAAGGTGGTCTCATCTACGCACCGCCTTTCCGCTAAGCCGTTAAAATTGTAAAATTCGCGCCGGGATTTTTCCCGGCGCGTTTTTTATTATGATGCGCTACGCGTTTTTGATGGGTGATTTCGCCTCCGGCGGGCAGAAGGGCTAAGCCCCTCTGCACTCCCTAGTTGTGGGGATTGTATCTTTCCAATTTTTAAAAGGTTTAAATTAGTTATGTCCGAACGTTTAGCACCGCAGGAGAAGGTTCCTTTCTGGCGTAGTCCGCAAGGAAGGGCCTGGACATTCCAGCTCTGCATGGTCGGGGCTTTCCTTTGGCTGGCTGTTTCTGTTTACAGTAATACGCTGGCCAATTTGAAGACTCGCGGAATCAGCTCCGGTTTCGGTTTCCTTGGTAATGAAGCCGGGTTCCGCATTGGTGAAGTGACCGGTATTCCTCTGCCGCAGGGTGGATTGCTTTGGTTTCTGGTCAGTCTTGTTGCCGGACTTGCTGTTTCTCAGCTTATTTCGCGCCATCTGAAAAGTAAGTCAGATCGGCCCATGAACAGTAAGTGGCTCTCGGTATGTCTGCTTTTCAGTATCGGTCTGCCCATGCTGACGCTTTATATTTTCCGGGACAGCGTTGAAATCGCGCACTACACCGAATCTTCGAGCTATTTCATGGCCCTGCTTACCGGGCTGGGCAATACTTTGAAGGTAACAGTTATCGGCTGTGTGGCCTCAACAATACTCGGCTTGCTGGTGGCGCTCGGACGTCTTTCTCCAAACTGGCTGCTTTCCAATCTCAGCCGCTGGTATGTGGAGATTAACCGTAACCTGCCTGTCCTGCTGCAATTGTTCTTCTGGTATTTCATCGTCTTGCAGCAATTGCCCAATGTGCGTCAGTCCATAGATGTGGGCGGCTGGCTGATCCTCAACAAGCGTGGTTTGTACCTGCCTTCACTTGTTCCCCAGCAGGGGGCATGGATTTTTTGCGCTGCGATTGTAATTTCCATTGCCGCAATCTGGGTCATCCGCAGACGGGCAAGACGAATTCTTGATGAAACAGGCGTGCCCGTTAAAATCCTTTTTCCCTCACTTGCAGTTCTGATCGGGTTGCCCGCGCTGGCGTGGCTGCTGGGCGGACAACCTTTCACTCTGGATTTTCCCGTTCTCAAGGGATTTAACTTCAAGGGTGGAACCGGGATGACCCCGGAATTTACTGCGCTGGTGCTCGGACTGACTGTATATGTTTCCGCATTCAATGCTGAGATTATCCGTTCCGGTATCGAAGCTGTTTCCAAGGGGCAGCGGGAAGCCGCACGTGCTTTGGCAATGAATGAGCGTCAGGTTATGCGCATTGTTATTTTGCCGCAGGCCATGCGGGTTATCGTGCCGCCCATGACCAGTGAGTATCTGGCTATCGCCAAGAACAGTTCTCTGGCCGTGGCCATCGGGTATCCCGAATTTGTAAGTGTCGGGGGGACCATTTTGAACCAGTCCGGTCAGGCGGTTGAGATTGTCGGTATCTGGATGGGGGTTTACCTGTGCATTTCACTGCTGATTTCTTTTGGAATGAATATATATAACAGCAAAGTCGCGCTGGTGGAGAGGTAGGTCATGGCCCAAGATATTCCAGACAAAAATATTCCTGACAGACAGCCTCCGGTATCGCAGGTAGGCGTAATCGGCTGGATGTGTAAGAATCTTCTGTGCCCGTGGTACAATGCGGTTTTGACCCTTGTCTCCTGCTGGGCCATCTGGGCTGCCGTGGCTCCCTTTTGGGAGTGGGCGGTAACCAATGCCTCTATCACCCTTGATCCGGCAGCAGCCAAGGAGCACACCGGTGCCGCTTGGGGGTTCATTCGCGATATGTGGCCTGTGTTCATGACCGGGGTTTACCCGGCTGAAGAACGCTGGAGACCATTGATTGCTCTATGTATTGTTGTGATTCTGGTCAGTCTGAGCCTTGTCTCGTCGTTCCGGCGCAGCAAATGGATCAGGGTGCTCTGGTTTGCCTCACCCATTGTTGTTTTCGCGCTGGTTTACGGTGGAGGAATCACCGGTTTGCCCGTGGTGGGAACCCATTACTGGGGCGGCTTGATGTTGACCATCATGCTTTCCATTATCGCCATGCTGGCAGCTTTTCCCATCAGTGTGCTTCTGGCATTGGGACGAACCTCGGATATGCCTATCGCCAAGCCTTTTTGTGTGGCCTATATTGAGCTTATTCGCGGAGTGCCTTTGATTACACTCCTGTTCATGGCCTCGGTTGTTCTGCCGTTGTTTCTGCCTTCAGGTATGGAACTGGATAAAGTTTTGCGTGCAATTGTGGGGATCACCATGTTCTTTTCCGCATATCTGGCGGAGAACATTCGCGGTGGTTTGCAGGGTATCAGCAAAGGTCAGTATGAGGCTGCGGATGCGCTGGGCATGGGCTATTGGAAAAAGACTCTTGTGGTCATCCTGCCGCAGGCTTTGCGTATTGTTATTCCGCCAATGGTCAACAACTTCATCGGAATCCTGAAAGATACTTCCCTCGTGGGCATCGTGGGGCTGGTGGATCTTTTGCAGATTGCATTTGCCACCACATCCAACCCCAAATGGTTCGGCAGGCTGGAGGAAGCATATGTTTTCATCGCCTTCTGGTACTGGATTCTCTGCTACGCCCTTTCCAGCTACAGCCAATACCTTGAACGAAAGATGCCTTCCGCAAGTAAATAGAGGAGATACATATAATGACATCCACACATATAAATACAGCTACCCATCTGGGAGACAGCCCGGTTGTAATCGATATACAGGGCTTGAATAAATGGTACGGACAGTTTCACGTACTTAAGGAAATTAATTTACAGATCCGCCAGCAGGAGAAAGTGGTTATCTGTGGTCCATCCGGGTCGGGTAAATCAACCCTCATCCGGACCATCAACAGACTTGAAGAGCATCAGGAAGGTGCCATCGTCGTTGACGGTGCTCCGTTGACCAATGATGTGAAGCAGATTGAAAGAGTGCGCCGCGAAGTGGGCATGGTTTTTCAGCAGTTCAATCTTTTTCCGCATATGAGTATTCTTGATAACGTGATTTCAGGTCCTATCCATGTACGCAATATGCCCCGCAAACAGGCTTTAGATCTTGCTCATTCATATCTTGAGCGTGTGGGAATTGCCGAGCAGGCCAACAAATTTCCCGGTCAGCTTTCCGGCGGACAGCAGCAGCGTGTAGCCATTGCCCGCGCATTAGCCATGCAGCCCAAGATCATGCTTTTTGACGAACCAACTTCAGCCCTTGACCCGGAAATGATCAAGGAAGTTCTTGATGTTATGCGTGAGCTGGCAGATCAGGGTATGACCATGATCTGTGTAACCCATGAGATGGGGTTTGCCCGCGAGGTCGCCGATACCATGGTCTTCATGGATAAAGGTCAGATTGTGGAATACGCCCCGGTGAAGGAATTCTTTACCGCGCCTAAAGAAGAACGCAGCCGTATGTTCTTGGAGCAGATTTTGAATCATTAGAAATATATGCCTCCGGCGGCCCTGCCGGGGGCCTTAAACCCTTTTGGAAAAAGGGTTTAAGAATCCCAAAACTTTTTAATAAGCTTCGCTGTTTTATTTTAGCAGATTGTTTTTTTATTTGTCTGTGCCGGAGGCACGTTTCAATGTCTTTATCCTTAATAAATAGTCGTCCCTTGATTTGGGCGCACCGCGGGGGACGCTCCCTTGCACCTGAAAATACACTTGCGGCTGTGCGCAAGGCCAAAGAGGCCGGGGCGGATGGTTGGGAACTGGATGTTCAGGTCACCAAGGATGGGGAAATTATCCTCCTCCATGACTTGAACTTGCTCCGCTCCACCAATGCGAGTATCCATCCTTTGTTTGTCGGTAATTCTCCTGCTCTGCCGTGGCGGTTTACTCTTGACGAGATCAAACAGCTCAGCGCGGATATCTTTCCGCGCCGTTTTTGCCCGCCCAAATATATTGGGCAGCCGTGGCGGGAATTACCGGAAAATTTGCCAGCTGAATTGCGTATCCCCACTCTGGTTGAGGCCCTGAAACTCAGCAGGGAGCTGGAAATGTGGATCAATGTTGAGATCAAGGATCTTAGTAAAGCGGTTCCCGGTTCTCTGGGCGGCGATGTTGTGGGAAAGGTTCTCGAAATAATTCAGGCTCAGGGTATGGATGATCAGGTTGTGGTTTCTTCATTCAACCACGACTATGTGCGTAAGAGTAAAGACCTTGCCCCGCATATTCTGACCGGAGTTCTGACTGAACATAAATTCTCCGCAGATCCTCTTGAAGCAGCCCGTAAAGCCGGAGCCGATGCGTGGCATCCGGGATTCCGTTTCCTTACAGAAGAGAAGGTTAAAGCTGCACGAGAAGCAGGACTGGCCGTTAATCCGTATACAGTAAACGAAGTGGAAGATATGCAGCGGCTCACCAAGTGGGGCGTGACCGGGTTGGTCACTGACTACCCGCAGAATATTTAAGTTATTGCAATTGAAATCAAAAAGAAGGCCGATTCCAGATGGAGTCGGCCTTCTTTTTTTTGATATATGTAATATTTCTTTACTGCTGTGCAGCCTTACTGGGTTCCCAGTATTCTTGATCAAGTTCATTTTCGCTGTTGGCGACTGCACATGTTACGGCAAGGTCACCGGTAACGTTGGTACAGGTGCGGCCCATGTCGAGCAGGGCGTCAATGCCGAAGATCATGGCATAGGCCAGCGCGGTGGGTGATCCGGCTGTAACTTCCAGACCTACGGAGTTGAGCACGATCATGAGCATGATTGCGCCTGCTCCGGGAATACCGGCAGTACCCAGCGACGCCAGAACAGTGGTTCCGATGACGGTTATCTGCTGGCTTGCGGTCAGGGGCTCGCCGATGGCGTAACCGATGAACAGGGCACATACACCCTGATAAATAGCGGTACCATCCATGTTGATGGTCGCGCCCAGCGGCAGGGAGAAAGAGTAGATACTTTTGTCTACGCCAAGTTCTTTATCAGCTGTTTCCATGCTGATGGGCAGTACGCCGCTGCTTGATCTGGTGACAAATGCGGCAATGGAAGCGGTCTTTACCTTTTTGAAAAAACTCATGGGCTTTACGCCGAAGAGCAGAAGTCCGCCGCCGTAAACAAAGAAAATGTGGCAGGCAAAAGCAAGGTAGGTAGCGATAACAACCACACCCAGAGGACCGAAAGCCTTGGCTCCCTGAGCTCCGAATACCACGGCGATCAGCGCGAATACACCGATGGGAACATATTGCAGTACCCAGTCGATGATGATGTACATGACTTCAGCAAGACCTTCGAAAAGGTGGAAGAGGGAATCCCCGGCATTTTTGATGCGTGCGTCTTCGCTGTGACGCAGGATGGAAATGGCAATACCGGTGATGATACAGAAAAAGATGGTGGAAAGAACATCACCGGTAGTAATGGCAGCAAAGGGGTTTTTGGGAATGATGTTGATCAGGATATCTAGGAAGGAAGTTGCCTTGGGCGCGGCTACTTTCAGGGTCGCGCCTTCAGCGGCCAGTTCAAGGCCGTTGCCGGGCTGGAGGATGTTTCCGAAAAAAAGGCCGATGGCGACTGCGAATCCGGTGGTCAGCATGTAAAAGCCCATACACTTGGCTCCGACTTTACCGAGCTGGCTGGGTTTTACACTCCCGGCACCAACAATGATGGTAGAGACGATCACGGGCATTACGATCATTTTTAAAGAGCGAACCAAGATATCTCCCAGCGGAGACAGAACCTTTGCTTCGGGGCCTAATATAAGTCCCGCAATGGCTCCTAATACCAAGCCTATAATAATTCGAACTAACAGGTTACTTTTGAAGTACCAAGAAAACATCTTCCCTCCTGATATAAATTAAGAGTGTGCTCAAAAAGAATTTTCTAATCAATGAAATTTCATTAATCGAAAAAATATATGGTGTTTTAAGCGAAATACGAAATGTTGAGTGTGTTTAGCAGCTCTTGGTGTTCTTCGCAAGTTTGGGGTGATCGGTCTTTCATTTGACTGGGGATTTTCGTTTTGATGGCGGAATGTATTGCTAATTTTATTATGCACAATGGCCTAGAATTACAGTCTTCATGGAAGTAGATAGTTTTTAAGTTGTATTGACAGTTGCTTCAGCTTTGTTAAAGTCCGAATACTTATAGTTGGGTTTTAGTCTGCACTAGTTATCAAGATAGGAGCGGTTTATGGATAATGCTACTCAAGTTGTTGAAACTGATCATGCAACCTTGTTCGACTGGTTTGATCATATCAAAGAATTGGCTCTAGGAGTCTGGCAGAATGGTATTCCGGGGATAAGTCTGATCAATATTGGGCAGGCCGTGGGTGTTTTTCTATTCTTCATAATCCTGCGCCGCTTTCTCACAAAATTCACCATGAACCGTTTGCAGAATATTTTAGAAAAACATGAGACCCAAGCCGGGGGCAGTGTCCTTAAAGCTCTTGCAGAACCTGTCCGTTTTATTCCGGTTGTGCTGGGTTTGTTTTTTGCTGATCAATGTCTGAATTTCCCGCCTCCCGTGGAAACACTCACGAATACTATCATTAAGGCATTAATTCTGTTCGTCATTTTCTGGTCAGCTTTCAATCTTGTCGGCGTAGCTACCAAGGTTTTTCGCAAACTGGAAAAGGTGCTGACCCCGTCACTTGTGGACTGGCTGATCAAGCTGGTTAAGTTTCTCGTTGTCCTGATGGGTGTGGCGAGCATTCTTGAGCTTTTCGGCATCGATATTGGTCCGATCCTTACTGGGCTTGGTCTATTCAGTGTGGCTGTAGCTCTGGGGGCCAAGGATCTTTTTCAGAATATTATTGCCGGAATTTCGATCATTGCCGAAAGCCGCTTTGATGTGGGGGATTGGGTTACTGTTGACGGCAAGGTGGATGGGACAGTTGAATTTATCGGATTCCGCTCTACGCGTATACGTCGATTCGATAAGGCTCCTGTGTATGTCCCGAACTCAACTCTTTCTGATAACTGCCTTATTAATTTTACCAAGATGACCCACAGGCGGATTCTTTGGACCATCGGCGTGGAGTACCGGACAACGACGAAGGAGTTGAAGCTTATACAAGAGCGGGTCATGGAGTATATTCTGGGTAATGATGATTTTGCTCATCCGCCGGATGTCTCAACGTTTATGCGTGTGGTTCAATTCGGAGATTCTTCTATAGATTTCCAGCTTTATGCATTTACCAAAACCACTAATTGGCTGGATTGGTTGAAGATAAGAGAGGATCTGGCTTATTATATCAAACAGGTAGTTGAAGTTGAGGCCGGAACCGGGTTCGCATTTCCCTCACAGTCTATCTACGTTGAGTCTGTTCCCGGGGGAGTTCCTGAGAATTTTGTGCCGCCTGAAGATGAGTAGATTAAAGTTATGAAAGAATATTCTTACAAATACATGCTCAAATATTTGTTTGTCACCTTGGTCTTAGGTGTCAGCTTTACTTGTCTCATTTCCGGTTTAGCATTTGCGGAATCCAAGCTTCCGTTTCGTCCCGGAGAAAAAATAGAATATAACCTTTACTGGACCGTGATTCATGCCGGATATGCAGAATTAACCACATCCAAGGGCAATGGAACATCCGGTCCGATATTCAATGCAACAGCCCGCACAAATGATTTTGTAGATATGTTTTACAAGGTGAGGAATCGTATTGATTCTATTACGACTCCAGAAATGGATTCTGCGCTTTATTATTTCAAGAAACAACGCGAAGGAGATTATCATAGGGATATAACTTTGCGTTTTGACTGGAATACTTTTTCGGTCACCAGATATGGTTCTGACGGGACGTTTCGCCAGAAGCTACCGATCTACCCCGGAGGGTTTGACCCTCTATCAATCCTATTCTCATTTCGAACCCACCCCTTGGAACAAGGCTACGAATTCTTCTGCCCGATAACAGATGGTAAAAAATCTGTTATCGGCAGGGCCATGGTCACGGGAAGAGAAATCATCAAAGTTGGAGGTAAAGAATACGATACTTTTGTGGTTGAACCAGAACTCAAAGATCTAGGCGGTGTTTTCAAGAAAAGCCCGGACGCAACACTTAAGATCTGGTTTACAACTGATGAACTATGCATCCCGGTCAAGGTCAAAAGTGAAGTTTCAGTAGGCCATTTCTCCATAGAACTTGCCAAATATACTCCCGGCGATCCAGGTGCAAAATATTAGAAATTAATACTGTACTATATGGATTAAGGACATATTTTGACCGAATCTTTTATTTTAAAAAATGAGAATAAAACAACATAAGCTTTCTTCGTTTTTATCCATTTTTAAACATTGTAGAAAAAATATTCTCCATGTTTTTTTATTATTATGTTGTGCTGTTTTGCCCGCTCAGGCTCAGCAGCCTAAAATCCAAGATACTGCAAAGGAGTCTAATTCTACTTCGGTTACAACACCTGAGTTTTCGGATGAACTTATCGAAAAGACATTAGAAGAGAATGATGCAGATTTGCTGGATACCATTCAAGTTCAATTAAGCAAACCACTTATGGCATCAGCTAAGTGGATGGATTCTTTTTTGGCAGATGATGAGTATACTGCGGAGGTTAACAACACTTTTCTCCGGCTTCGCTTGGGGCTATATACCGAATTAGAAAATTCCAAACCGAAGTCACGGTCTGATCTGTCACTTTTCCTGAATTTACCCAATACCGAAGACCGGATGCAGCTTGTCGTCACAAGTATGCTTGACTCCGATGACGATGGGCTTACCGGGGTAGACAAAGCAGTTCGTGATTTTGAAACCCAGAATAAAGCGGAAAATACGGTAGGGCTGCGTTATTTTCTGGTCCAAGGAGTTCAAAATAACCTCGGCCTTCATGCGGGGATATCCTTTCGGGATGATAACCTCGAACTCATGGGACAAATCCGCTATCGTTATAAATTTGATATTACCGATGATTGGGCAAGCAGGTTTTCAGTTCGTTATAGACAATACACTGCCAGAGGATTTGAAACCAAAGCTGCGTTGAGTTTCGAACGACAGGTAGGGCATCTTTTTTTTACTACAGACTTTGAAAATTATTACGAAGACCAAAACAGTCAATTTAACAGCAACATAAATTTGCGGTTATTTCAGCCTTTGAATGAAGATCAGGCTCTTGAGTATGCGCTAGCTAATGGATTTGAACACAACAACGATTTCAGCAGCTATGAATCCATAAAATTATCAACCAAATTTCGAAGCAGATTCCTTAAAGACTGGTTGTTTTGTGAAATTGTCCCTCAAGTATCTTGGGAAAAAGAGTATGACTGGCGTACAAATCCCGGCATCATGTTTCGCTTTGAAATGAAGTTCGGTCAGAAAGCAATGGATGAGACTTTGAATAGACTGGTTAACTCCCAAAAATGAAAAAAGGACTTAAAAATTTCTTCTTAAGTCCTTGAATTTTTTGGTAGGTACGAGCCGCAGTTGAATTCCTGTCTCTGCGATGGAGTCTTGCCGTTCTCTTGTCATGTTTTAGAAATGGTAGTTCAACATCCCCCCGAAGGTTAGGGATCTTGTGTCATAAAATTTGATATTTGACTTTCCTTTACTCATGGAAAATAAACCGCTTACCGACCAATCTTCCCAGCTGAAGGGAGCCTTGTAGTCGGTCATCAGGCTGATTCCGTAGCTGTTCATATTTCTCGTTTTGTCAAACATAGGATCTGTTTCATCATAGTCGCTATGGCTGTAGTGTATGCGCGGAATGATCGTCAGCGAGCCAGTTCTATATCTGGTTTCTAAGTCAATTTTGTATTTCATAAATGAATTGGCTTCACCATCGTAAACACCTTTACGAATACTCAAGCGCGGGCGTAATTCCAGATTTTCACTGATATAGTATGAATAGTTCATGTTGAGAGAGTATACAGAACCGTCTCTTGCCAGTTTCGGAATCAGCTGGCCTATAACATCGTTGTCGACATCGTCGTTAAGATATACAAATTGGACTCGGAGACCTGACCCCATGATTCGGTTCATCCCTATTCTGAAACCATATTTGGAGGTATCTGTTTCTTCCCGGTCAGTACCAGTCAGGTAAGGGTTTTTCCAAGCTTTCTCAAAAGGCGTAAAAAAGGCTGCAACATCAATGATTCCTGCTTCGGCGAACTGGTAGGACGCGCCTAAATTAGCAGCAAATCCTCCCGCTTCATCTATTGGCGGATCGGTTGTAAGGTAGAGTTTCATTCCTTCCTTTTCCCCTACATCCCAGGTAATCTCAGGCAAAAGCACAGGTAGGAAGGAGGCTTTGCTGTCAGCACTATCACTCAGACTATCCAGTCTTTTGCTTGATGCGTCAGGATTAAGATTGTTGGCACTGTCAATAAACATCACGCCAACTCTCACTGACCCGCTAAATGAATTTGTCGCATCCGCAGACGCTAAACTTGATACAGTGATCAAGGCTAGGGCCACCAAGTAAACAAGTCCTTTTTTCATCAAAATGCTCCCTACCGTATATTTTGTTATTTCTACTGATTGTCGAGCTTACCTCCTGTTAAGAAGGAGAATGAGCCCTCTGGTGCTTTCAGTTGGTTTTCAATCAGTTGTGGAAACGCCTGCCATCTTCTTTGAAGTTCTTCCTGTTTCCATGGGTATATTCCCATATCGGTCAAGAACTGGATGCCGGAAAGCAAGAATTCTGCGCATTCAAGCGGATAGTTTGTATCAAATAATCCTTCATCGACTCCCTGACTGAACAGTTCCGCATAAAGCGGTGCCTGTTTTGTTAAAACTTTAGCCAAGAGTCTGATGTGCATACCTGCATTGGCTGTCTTGTGCAGATCTCCGATTAGTTTTTCGTGACCATCTTCACCATGCGGAGTGGCACTGTTTGTAATCAGGTATTGCAACCGTTCAAGAGCGTTACCTTCAACATTCTTAAGTTTTTCTTTAAGACGCTGCATTTCATCTTCAGCCACGCTGTCAATGACGGCTTCCAGTAGCAGCTCCTTTGATCTGAAATAGTGGTAGATCGTCCCTTTTGCGATCTGTAGATGCTGCATTACATCCCGCATTGTCGTGCTGTCGTACCCTTTAGTTAAAAAAAGCTGACAGGCTGCGGCTATAATTTCATTTCTTCTTTCTTCCGGTTTTTTTACTACTCTGACCATACCATCTCCCAAAATTCACCAAATGACTGGAAATATAAAAAATATATTTCCCCTGTGCAGTATTTTAGGGTGAGTGGCAAGCATTGTATTGGCAAATCATTTTTACTTATGTGATTTGCAAGCTGTTTTCATGATCAGTTAATGAACATATAAGCTCCTTCTCGAAGGTGATTTCGGGTTTGCCGTTAAGGATGCATCAGTCTCTCGGATGTCCCACGGCCTGAATCAATGAAGTCAAACTAGCCTATTGACCGACGGTCGGTCAATAGGCCGAGTTAAAAAAATAAGCAAAATTTATAAATCAATGTCAAGGTGCTGAAGTTCACCTTTTCTATTAATGTCTGTAAACAGTAAGTTTGCGTGGTGTATGTCGGAAAACTTGAAAAGGAGAACATTATAACAGAAAAATTTGAATTCAGAAGAAATGACGTGAACGCATAATAATTGGGCTGGTTGTGTACGCTGAAAACAGACCGTCTGAACTGCACATCGAACATCCTGAGATGTATTAATCAAAAAAACACCCCCTCCGCGATCATTCGCAAAGGGGGCGGTTTTAGTTCTTCAATTATATTCTTTGGGCTCTCTGCCTGATCAATGTGATTAGAGGTATAAAGAGTACCAGCATCCATTCCAGACTGAAGTCCTGCGCAGGGTTGAAAGTGCACCCTGTGGAACCTGAGCCGGAGCCTGAGCCCAGTACGAGCGGATCTTCGATCACTCCGGGAGCAGGGTTCGTGTCGTAATCTCCGTTATCCTTAATACCGAAGTTTACGGTATACACGGTATTGGCATTCAGGGTCTCACCTGAAATCTTGATCCTGTTGGCCTGATCAGTGACCCAGAATACCCCGTCCGTAGGAGCGGACGGCACTGCGTTCACACGGGTATACGGTTTACTACTGCTGGTCGAAGCATACAGCTTATACAGTTCCAGAGTGTTAACCTCAACGTCGCTGACCGGAGTAACGGTAAAGTTGAAGTTATGTGTTGCATCCGCAGCAATCGGCTTTGACTTGAAGGATTTCTTGTCGCCCACAACAGTCATTTCCGGAGTATTGTATGTGCTCTTTAACGCAGCGGGAGTAACTGTGACAGAAGAAGCTTGCACAACCAGATCCGCATCCTCGCCGCTTCCGGGGCAGACGTCGGTCTCGGTTTCACCGCCCGATGCACAAATCGTTGTTCTTGCAAAAATTCCGTCCTGTCCTGCGGTGACAAGGAATTTACCTTTTACAGAGCCGGTAACCGCCTTGAGATCTTTGCCTGTTTCTACAGTGGTGGAAGTCCATGACTTTGTCTCAGTGTTATATTCATGAACCTGTCCCTTGGAATCCGCGACATATACATGGGTGCCGTAAGCCCAGATCGAATTCAATGTTGAGGCGAAAAGCTGGTTATTATAACCATGAAGGTTTGTCATGCGGCCATCATACTCTGCCACATATCCTTTATCGCCTACGATCCAGACACTATCATCTGACAGAATGAACACATCAGACTTTGGAACCAGACCTGTTGTACGACTGGTCACGTACACGTTGCTGACAGTCCAATTATCCCCGACAGGATCGCTTAACTTGAAAGCATACTCTCCGGAACCGACCGCATAAATGGTCTGCCCGCCCGCACTGACATCAAGGGCATTCAGAGCTGTAAGAGTCCCGTCTCCCCCAGCCTTACCCTGCTCCGTCGGGGTGAACGTAGTTCCGTCATAAGTAAACTTATAAAGATAAGGAGCATTGACGGATGTTGCGTAAATTGTAGTGTCGTTTATGGCACTTATGTCTGTAAGAGGGGCTCCGGCAAGACCGCTGACATCTTTGACATCCCAGTTGGTTCCATCAAATAGGGCCAGATCTTTACCATCATTTATGAGGGCAACAACCTGATCTCCAAAACCGGTCAGCCTGTTCACTGTCTTGGAACCGATAGAGCCTTCACTGATTCGGGTCCAACTAAAGGAGCCGGAATTGTAAACGCCCTTGTAGAGCAGACCGTTGTCACCGCCTACATAAACGACAGATTTGGTCGCGTTGTAAATGGTATTTATGGTGTTGCCCACGTCCGGCTGGGTTGCTGGGGCAGCGATAGTAAACTCCGGCCCGCTTGAATAAGCGATACCCCTGTTTGTAGAAGTAGTATCCGCATCAATGGCCAGCACGCCGGCTCCTTTTGAAACAATACCGCTTATATTGTTCATTACGGAAATCTCTTCACTGAGACTGCCATATTTCTCCCATCCTGCGGCGGGAGTGTAACGCCAGACATCCGTGGCAGTGGCGACAGTAAGGTCGGTAGAACTGCCGGAGACAGAAACAACCGGATCAGTGGCCGGACAATCCAGAGGCTTTGCTCCAGCAAGGGAAATCTCGGTAGCGTCACTATCGTCGATTATAAATATTGAGTCACGATCATTAACAACGACGACTTTATTATCGGAAGTCTGAAATAGTTTTGCGGCAGTTCCGACAACACCATTTAATGAATTTACTTCCGTCCAAACATTGTTAGTATCAGGGACAGTGGTCCATGTGGCAGTAGAAGCGGCCGCGGCCATAGCTTTTACAGTGTCAGCTTCAATGATATACAATCCCTTAGAGGATGCAGCCAGTCCGCTTACAGTTCCGGGAACAGTCCTTGCGGCCTGGGCGCTAGTCGCTTCTCGGCCGACTCCTGTTGTGGCTATATCAATAAACTGGACATCCTTGTTCGCAGCGGTTCCAGTAAAATAAAGGTTTGTAGTTTCTCCGTCTTTAAGCGTCGCAAGAAATTCAGCAGATGACGGCGAAGTCACTTCATCGGGAGGGGTCACCATTACGAAACCTCCACTTAGGCACCAGATCCCGACCCTGCCATAAGTAGCAGGACTTACTTGAGCAGCAAGATAGCCTTTACCTGAAGCATAACCTGTAGCACTATTCCCCGCTACAACATCCGCATCCGCAGGGCTGGAATCTCCAGTAAACCAAGAATCAGTAGGCGCAGTTGCGAAGTAAGGACGATTATCCCCACCATTAACGACACAGTAAAAAGAGGCCAGTCGACCTACTACTTTTGGGTCATCCGGGGCAGTGCGAACGGCTTTGCTCTCTCCGCTCAAAACCGGAGTCCAGAAGGTTTCCCCGCCGTAAAATGAAGTGCCGTCGTCACCGACTACGAAAGCACGCCTCAGTGTTCCTGAGGTAACCAGCGACACTCCGCGAAGACTCTCTCTTGATGCGCTCGAATGCTTGTAGGTCACGGTCTCATCAATAACATGGAAAACCTCCCCACCAGCACCGACGGCATAGCCGAAGCCATTTGTAAAGTCGTAATCAATGGCATAAAGGTTTGGATTGGTCCCGCCGGAGGGAACTATTGCGGCGGCATTCTCTGTTCCCGAGAGTGTAAGATCGAGAGTCCCTTTGACGACTTTTCCATTGTCTCCAACAACATACCATGAGGTTGGGGAAGATCCAATGCAAAGGTCATTAATACTTAGACAATTTGTGATATAAAAATATGCAGTCCCACTGCTAGTTATCCTATAGAGGCTGGCTTCTCTTTTATCTTCAGCTGCACCAAAAATCATGAAAGTTTCAGCAGATCCGGGAAGAGCTTTGACACCTCTAATATTATTCTTTTTAGCTACAGCCTCACTTTTAAAGAAAGATATAGAACTCCACTTTGCATCGGCGGCATCACTGTCATACTTAATGATGGCACCATCGGTAGTAACTATGACAACATCGTGAGGTGCACCACCATCTTCGGGGCAGGCAATACCGACAACCGCTTTGCCTTCGAACTCTGTACCGGCCCCGGCAGTATCAATGGCAGTACGGGCGTCAGCGTCATCTATAGACTGAACAGACCAACCAACACCGTCTGCACTATTGACGATAGTTCCGTTGTTTGTAACCGCCCAGAATTTTTCACCGTCATGGGCAACTCCTACGAAATTCGTAGAGGCAGGCGGAAAAACTTGAGTCCACGCAACATCAGTTGCAGTAGGGCTCTTCATTTTATCTGCAGCCATATGATAGGCCTTACCGTCATCACCTACGGCAACCAGCCCATCTGTAGCATCCTGTGCTATCGCCGTGATATTGGTCCCCAGCTTGGTTGGCACATCAGGAATCCACTCAGCGCGACTCGTCTCCACAAATGTAAATGCAAATAAACAAAAGAAAAAAGCAAAAAATGCAAGCCTATTAATCATGAAATAGTACCCCTCTTACTAAAAAATGAATCCGTGTGATATCATGGTAAATTTTTCTGCACAACAAAAACCGGACTGAGGCTTTTCGCCCCAGTTCGGTTTATAAATATGCTGCATTTACATATTTTTAAGGTATAATGGAATAGCCATAAATGAAGGGGGGTGATTGTGCTTGAATCCAGAGATATTATCTTCAAGGATTATATAAAAAAGCAGGTCCTTGGTGCCGGTGGTTACGGAACTGTTTATTTGGTTGAAAATGACAAGGGTATTCAATTTGCCCTGAAAGTTTTGCATAAGGACGTGACCCTTTTTGAACGGGAAGCTCGGGAGACCCTGGGCATTAACGATTCCAGATTGGTAAAAGTGATAGATTACGGGGAAACCGTGGAAGGTCAGCCTTGTATTCTTATGGAATATGTTCCGGAAAATCTGGAAAACGCTCTCGATTGGGAAAATATTTCTGAGGAAAAGGCTGTGGAACTGTTCCGTGAGATTCTGCACGGTCTACAGACTCTTGAGAATCATGGGCTTTTGCATCGGGATATAAAACCGGAGAATCTGTTTTTGACCGGAAATGTTGTCAAGATCGGCGATTTTGGTTCATCAAAGATCACTAGCGGGGAAAGTGTCTCCATGTCCCAGAATGCGGCCATGACTATCCATTATTCCTCGCCCGAACGGTTCGATACGCATTACGGCTTTGAGGTGGATCGCTGGGCTGCTGCGGTTGTTTTTTGCCGTATGCTTGGCGGGGATGTTCCCTTTGGTGCCCAGTCTACCGATCTTCAGTCCATAATGAAGTCCATTATTCTGGAACCGCCGGATTTGACCCGGCTGCCGGATCGCTTCAAGCTGTTTTTAGAAAAAGCCTTTGAGAAGAACCCTGAAGAAAGGCATGGCGATGTGCAGGAGATGCGTGAGCATTTTGAGGAATGCTGCCGTATGGAGTTTGAATTTTCAACTTATGATGAAGAGTTGGAAAGCTCTGCTGCACAGGTATATTCCGAAGAGGTGGAAGATAACGACGATGATATCGAAGACTCTTACGATTCTGATGACGAGAGTTATGAATACGCTCTTGAGGTGAATTGGGAGGATGAACCTGAAGAGGGAGAACTTATAGATGATCTTGATTTAGGTCAGTATATTTGGATCTGGGTGGAGCCCGGAACCGGAATTGAATTCGTATGGGTCTTTCCCGGACAATTTGATATGGGGGATGACGACGGTTACGATGATGAACAGCCTATCCATCTTGTTGAGTTGGATGGTTTTTGGATCAGCCGTTATCCTATCACCCAGAAGCAGTGGACTATTCTTATGGGGAAAAACCCTTCGTATTTCGAGGGCGACGATCACCCTGTGGAAACGGTTTCGTGGTATGATACCCAGCAGTTCATCCGTAAACTGTCTTCTGCAACGGATGGGATATATACATTTTCCCTCCCCACTGAGGCTCAGTGGGAGTATGCGGCACGAGGCTGCGGTATGTTTGACAAGTATTCCGGTTCGCAAAATGTGAACCGGGTGGCCTGGTACAGCGTCAACAGCGGAGAGCAGACTCATCCGGTCGGACTGATGAACCCGAATGGAATAGGATGTTACGACATGTCCGGTAATGTCTGGGAGTGGTGCGAGGACTGGTTCAGCCCGGATGCCTATGCCTCACATGCCCGTAAGAATCCTATTCATACCGAATACGGCGAGGAACGCAGCCTACGGGGAGGAAGCTGGGGGCATGACGAAGAGCATGCCAGAGCAGTCAACAGATTCGGCCTTGATCCCGAAAGCAAGTTCAGCGATCTGGGGTTTCGTTTGATCAGGGAACGCTGATATAATTATGTGATCTGGAGGCATATCCAGCTGACATTGTCTTCAGACCTGTCAGGAAGGACCGTCTCTTTCAGGTGTTGCAGGATATATTGATATGGATCATTCTGCTGCAACGCTTCTCTGCCCAGTTTTTCCACGTTCTTAAGTTGTAGGAATTGGTTCAATCCGTCCGAACAGAGTAGAAATATGTCCCCCTGGGCTGTTCTTCCTTCAAAGCCCAGCAGTTTCATGTTTTTTCCTATACCCACAAATGAAAGCAATCTGTTATGTCCGCCGCCGCTGAGATATTCTTCGTAAGTCTTGCGGCCCATTGAATACATTGTGAAAGCTATGTTCTGGTCTTCGGTGAGCAGTCCGGTTTTGTTGCTGTTGATGCTGAATATGCGTGTGTCTCCGGCGTGGGCTATGAAGTATCTGTCTTTTTCCAGCCACAGGGCAGAACAGGTAGCTCCCCGGCGGGACTGTTTTGATTCATTTATCCTGACGTTGGCCCTTTGCAGGACATTCTGGAGTTCTTTCAGACGGTTCGGGGAATCCATGATATCGGTATAAGCCATTTTTAGAGAGTTATTGACCTCCTGAGCAGTTTCAGCTCCGTCAGATAGTCCTCCCATGCCGTCCACGACTGCGAAAAGAGCACAGCTGGAACCGTTTTCATCCCGGTTGATGCAAAGCAACCGGTCCTGATTTTCATTTCTGGTCCCCTGATGGGTAAACTCTGTGTATCGGATTTCCATTTCACGCCCTTCCTGCCGGAAACAATTACAGCAAATAATAAATTATAGCTGCACTGAACGCCACAAAGACAATGACTTTCAGGGTTGTCCGTGCCGTTTTCGGTAGGTCCAGTTTGTAGCCTGCCGAGGGGATAATATAAAAAAACAGTATCAGGAATAATCCGGCCAGAAGGCCGAAAAGCCAGTTGTTCAGCAGACTGAAATCGCGCAGTTTAGGTGACCATACTTGATCACTCCAGACTACGCGACCCTTCTGGTCTGTTGCTTTGAGAAATATTTTTATGCGTACATGAGGCTGCTTGAAAAATCCGCTCTTGTGAATGCTGGATTTAACGTGGAGAGTGCGGGTTCCGTTTGCTGAAAAGTCGTATCTGTTGGAAGAATCGGCCATGTTTGCCAGCAGAATTGATTCCAGTTCCGGGAAAGGACCGGATACCTTTAGACGGATATCCTCATTGCCGAGCAGGAAGATACTTTCCGTATTTATGACCATAACTGCTGACTGAGCGGCCTCTTCAAGAAGTTTAGAGCTGCGGACATCGAGCTTGGATGCGGCCGAAGTGGGCAGGGCACACAGAATCATCAGGATGATGAGTATCTTAAATAATTTTTCGTTCATTTTATCTCACCGCGCTGTTGAAGGTGAACGATACGTTGCTTTCCTGAAGGGTGAGTTCTGCGCCGGGCTTTATTTCTCTGTTTCCGTCTTTGCTTATTAATTGTAAGGTTTT
Source organism: Marinifilum sp. JC120 (assembly GCA_004923195.1). Classification (NCBI taxonomy): domain Bacteria; kingdom Pseudomonadati; phylum Bacteroidota; class Bacteroidia; order Marinilabiliales; family Marinifilaceae; genus Marinifilum; species Marinifilum sp. JC120. The sequence goes on from RDSB01000007.1 coordinate 97,851, forward strand.
ATCAGAGCGGAACAGTTCGAACTGGTGGTGCAGTTGCGGAATTTTTATATGTCCCGAATTGTCTGCGGAGAAAAGCAGTCGGCGGTTGACCAGAACGATGGACTTTATCTGTGATGCGGATGCAATTTGGGATGCAACATGCGGTGTAAGTACAAGGGCATTGCTGTCTGCGGCGTCAACTCTACATTTGAAGTTCAGCCCGAGTTTCAATTCATCACCTTTGTTCAGGCGCAGCCTGTCGCATTTTTCTCCGTTGACCGTTAATTCACCTTCAATTGATTCCAGTACGGGAGCATCATCAATAAAGGTCAGCTTGGCATGTTTTTCTTTGATCATCGGTGCAGTCAGTGCAATGGCATTGGGGTCTTCAGCTGCCTTGCGGTTTCCGAAATAGGATTCATCCATGAGTATCAAATATCCTCCCCTGTTGACGATATGCAGCAGCATTCTTCCCTTGATTCCTGTTTGTTCGGTGATCATATGTCGGTAGTCGGAGATGGATCCATATTTCAGGTCAAGTAGCCTCAGATTGCCGTCTGCCGGAAGGAGGCGTGCAGCCCGGTCTAGTTCGGCGGATAGTTCTGCAAGCTGTGTGTCAGACATGTTGGCCGGAGGATCGAAATTGCGGTCCACTCTGAGCATAATATCCCGACCTTCAGCGATTCTTTCTCGCATATCCATGGCTGAGAGGAGTTGAGGCTGGTCAGAGCATATGGCTGAAGCTTTTTCTATATATGCAGCTCCCTCCGGGAGACGCAATTTTTCCAGTTCCATAACAGCGAAGCGGGCCTGTTGTCCGGCTTCTTCGAGATCACGTTCCAGTCTGGATACGTGCAGCGGGTCGTTTTCGGTAAAGCTCAGATAGTCCCTTTTGAACGCATCAGCGGGCAGTTTTTGGAATTTTCTGTACAGGCTGTGGGCCCCGTGCAGTTCTTTGTTTTCCGCTTTTGTAATATATGAATCTTGTATGGATGATGCCAATAGATTGATTTCCTTTGACATATGTGGATGAGCGCCGTGCTTTTCAAATGATTCAAGTACTACATCCTGATCCAGCAGGGCAGTTATATTGTGACCGTATTCCTGCCGTAGTTCCGAAATGGTCAGGATCTTGTTGCGGATGGATCGTTCCATTTTCACCATTTCCAGCCGTTCTTCTATTATTGGTGAATCCCTGAATGATTCATTCAGCAGTGAGAGACTTTCCCGCATAGTTGAAAGATCCGCATCTGTTGCTTCAGCCAGCGGGTATGTGGTTGTATGATCAAATCCCGGTATAATTTTCCGAGCCTGATTGTTGTATAACTCTGCATCGGAGCGTGCTTGTTTCAGAAGCTGCGCTGCTTCTGAACTGAGGTTGATATCGGTAACAGCGGCTAGGGAAGATATCGCTTTGTTCAGCTGGTGGTCAGAAAGTTCTTGTTTACCTCTTTCAAAGGTTTGATTCTGGGTCTGGTATTCATTTCTTACCGAGGACAATCGTCTTGCTGAATCAGTATCATTAGGGTGCAGGGCCAGTAGTTGGAGCAGGCATTGCTGCTCGCGGTGCAGGTCCTGATCCATGCGAGCCCTTGAGGCTTCAATACGAAGCTTTTCAGTCTGTAGGTATTTGATTTTGTTTTCGGCTTTCTGTCCAACTCTGCCATCGTCAGCCTTACTGATTGTTTTCAATTCGGAAATAGTATTCGCAAGGTCCGGGGAGGACAGATCATGGTAGGGGGCATTGATGACGGTCAGCATGGCGGCCAGTTTGTTACCACGATCAGTGCGCTGTTCCGAAAGGGGGGACCCTTCATATGCATCAACTGCAATGCATAGTTCATCGAGCAACTCTTTTTCGTTCTGGATGTCCCGTGTGCTGTCCCTTAATCTTTCTATCCAGTCGTGCAGTTTTGATCTGCGTCCGGCTTCTTCCAGTGAATAAAGTGAGCAGGTCCGGTGGTCGAAGCGGCTTAGTTCCGCAAGGGTATCGTCCAGGAGCAGGGCAGTGGTTTTTGTTTTGATTTTTTTTAGGCTTGATTCAAAGCAGCTTCGAAACACGGCTTTAAGTTCAGGGTATTCAGACAGGTTGGTAAAACTTGAGGCAAAATTTGATGTCAGCACGTATTCGGTGAACCATTTAACTGCTTCACCCGGCCCTAAAGTTTCGTTTATGTGCAGGGTCTTGTTGAGCAGGTATTCCTTGGCTTTGCTCAGGAATTCCTGTTCCAGCCTGCGGGCAGCCAGCATCTCCGGGTTAAGTTTTACAAATTCAAACAGGTCACTCCTTAGAGTTTCCAGTTCTTCAAGACTTAAATATGAGGTTGCTGCGCTTAATTGTTTAACCCGCTGTTGCAGTGATTTTCCGTCAAGCAGGATTCTTTTTCTTTCATTTTCGATTTTGAGTTTAAGTAGGGCTATTTCCGATGAAAGGTTTTTGAGGCTTTCTATTTCGCTGCCGTAGGTCGTGATAATATCCTTCAGAACAGATTCTGCTTCATCGTAGTTTTCATTATTGATCAGGAACTCTATCAGTTCTTTCTTTTTCAGAATAAGATCATCCCGCCTGCTCCTGATCTCTTGATACTCCTGAAGGATTCTCTCCATTCTTTCCTTGAGATCCAAGTTTGCATCCAGATATTTCAGTTCCTGTTGCAGGCGACTCACAGCCAGCCCCGAACGTCCGGTGTTGGACAGGTCGTCCAGAATATCACTGACTTGGGCGCAAAACTGTTCTTCAAGTTTCAGTTTATCCTTATGGCCTATGTAATTCCAGACATTGCTACCGAAGATAGTACATGCTTCAGCTATGGAGCCTTGTTTCGCATCAAGAATATCTCTTACACGGTCCATGGAGTACAAAATTGCCGGAAGCTCCACTTCAGCTGCCCGGTTGGCTTTTTGGAATCTTAAGTTTAACCATTGCGGGCTTCCGACCAGTTCATTGATAGCATCGTAGTTGTCGTGACTCAGATGCTTCTTGAACTGTTCGAAAAGTTCTCTGAAGTGATCTTTTTCTGCAAACATTTTGACTTTCCTGATTTTTTTTGGGCGGTCTTCCACTTAAATCAAGTATATATCTTTATTAAGGGCGGGTAAACGGGAAAGGGAGAATGTGGGTAGTGGTGAGGTGGTGTTGTAAACTTGCGGGCTTTGGTTCTCTGGTAGTCCTCTGGAATTACGCAACCGACTTCCCTGCTCATGGACAAACTAAATAGAGCCAGTAATGAGCTAAGAAAGTTGGGTGTTTTTGTCTCGCCGTCCGGCATTAGATCCATCTGGTTACGGCACGATCTTCATAATTTCAAGCTCCGCCTGAAGGCGTTGGAAAAAATCTCAGCCGATCAAGGAATAGTCCTTACTGAAGCGCAGGTTCAGGTATTTTCCTTCGAAACTTTACTCGCCCAAAAAGGACACAACGTAGCAAGCCAGATGAATTTGACAGTCGCGTATCAGTTTTTAAAACAAATTTCGCAAAATTTACCCGTCTCGCACACCTCAATTTTTATATGGTATGTCCCGACCATTCTTAATCAATAATTTAACGATGGGTTAGGAGACTAAAACACCTTCATCCATTTAAGCCGTCTCAATCCAGCTTTATTTCCGGAAGTCGGCAACAGATTTAGGGTAATTTCGAAAATCACCATCTTTTTGAATTACGTGTTGAGCAACCCATGAAAAAACGAACTTATCGATTGCATCACTCTCAACCTCATTTTTATTATAAAGATGAACTGTGAGCTTCTCTACTGCAGCAGTAATACTCTTATGCTCGAGGACATGCTCCTTAACAAAGGGATAATTTATTTCATACATAAACTCTTCTTCTGTCTTAAAATGTATTTGGCAATACGCAAGCATCTCCCTCGCTAATGCCAAATATTTAAGCGGAGAATCACTTTTTTCTGATATACACTGATTCATCATCTCAAAAAGTTGCATATGTTGGCGATCTATTTCTTCGTTTCCGATTGAGTACTTGTCATCCCAACTAATTCTCTCCATGACATCCCCCTTATCTCTCTTGTTTTGAGTCAGCATAATACCCAAGCTTAGTCTTTGGTGATAAATATTTAAGTTGATCTGGAGTTAAATCCTTGCATGATATTATACGCTCCACTTTAGAATTTATATCAGTTCCAAGTTTAAGGATCATGGCTTTATTTTTTGGAATATGAGGATCATACACAATAACATTAGGTAAAAGAGGATGGTCGCCGGTACTGGTAACCATAGCGACCTCACCTGTATTAAGTTCACACATTGAGCCCGGAGGATAAATTCCAAGCATTCTTATAAAGTGCGACAAAATATTTTCATCCAATTTTTGCGGCTTATCCCTATACATGCTCGCAAGAGCCTCATGTGGAGTTAAAGACTTTTCGCAATCCCTCTTATTAATCAAATTGTCGTACAGATCTGCCACAGCTACAATCTTAGGCAATATATTTACAGATTTAAATTCTATACTAGAAGGATACCCTCCGCTCACATTGTAAACGTGATGATGGTATATTATCTTCATGACCTCTTTATCTACAGATCGCACCCCTGAAAGAATCTCTACTCCATATAGCGGATGCATTTGAAATAATTTCAACTCAGCCTTAGTCATTTCAGAACGTTTATGAATTATTTTTTTAGGAATTTTAGATTTCCCGATATCATGCATTAACGCCCCAAAAGCTAAGCTATACATTTCATCATCACTGATGCCTAGTTCAGCCCCAAGCATGCAAGAGAGTATAGAGACATTCAGTGGATGATAATATAAAAATTCATCATCTGAAGCTGAAAAGTTGATAAGGTTCAAGGTTATTTGAACATCATCGAGGAAAATATTTGCAAATTCATGAGCCAGTTGCATTGCTTCATCACAGAAAGCAATTCTACCATCCAGCACTCCCTGCATAATCTTATCTGCTTTCTTAGCCGAAGAATGGAATTGCTTCTCAGTTTTTAAGTAAGCATCCTTGCGCCTCTTCAACTCGGAAGCTTTAATTTTCTTTACAACAGAGCTCTCCTTTTGGAACACTACAGGCTTGACCTTTGCATCCTCTTTTAACGGATCACAATCACTTCTTTGAGGATCATAATAAACATAATCGCAGTCAAGACCCTGTATTTCGTTTATTTGAGAGCGGTCTTTAATTTTAAAATTTGATCTAAAAAACTGATGCTTAAACCAAGGAATATCTTTTAGATAGATATGCAACCCAACCCTAAGCCTTTTTACTGATACTTTTTTAAGCATTGCATTCCTCATACAGAACAATACTTTCACGAATCTTTACAGGCTCAGTTATATCAAAGATATCCTGCGCGTGTCGTTGGATATAATATGCTTTTTGTTCACTCAAAGTCTGCCCATCCTTAATGAGCACAACTTCTTTGCCATCAATAGTTACATATAAATCTTGGGCCATCACCATACCTGCCAGTAAACCCAATGGAAAAATCTCACGACAATAAGAGGTCGCTTCCTCCCCCAGAGCCATTTGAAATTTCACCAGAATATCACGGTCATACCAGCCTAAACGCATACTTAAAATATAAACAGATTCTCCAATACTCTTTCCTGTCTCCTGTAAATAATGGAAATCAAATAACAACCGCAAAACTCTTGCAGCAAAAGGCAAACGATCTCCTGCGATATTATCCTCAGGCAACCCTTCTCCATTAAATTTCTTATTAATGTAAATCATATCAGTAAGTGGAGTGGTATCGAAATGATTTAGCCGTGCTTGAGCAGAGCTTTTTACTTTTTCAATTTGATCGACAAGTAATGGTATAACCCTTTTTTCCGTATGTTCCCCCGACAATTGGTTAGTGATTAAATGTTCGTCCAAAGTAGCTATGATAGAGAGGTAGTATGCCAAAAGTTCATGAACATACTCAAAATCAAAAGAAAAATAACAACTCATTCTATGGATAGCATCACTTACTCTACTATAGCACCTATACAAAACAACATTTTTACCCTCATACGCCTCAAGAATTGGATACATAATTCTTCTGTCTATTTTGGGCTTTTGAATAGATAGATCATTTGAAGAATCACTAATGCTTTTCTTAATGCATGACTTTTCAAACATAGATTCAAATTGCATGTGTTTTTTTTTGTTGTTATTTAAAGAATTAACAATATCACTTTTACTACATGGCTTTGTAAATATAGAATCTGTTTGTATTTTTAATTTTATATCGACTCTGTCTTCTGTGCTTAAAACAGAACAAACAACTACAATATCAGCCTCATAAAAACTCTTTTTTAGCTTACCTAAAACATCCTTTACTGCACTATACTCATGAAATTCAAATATAACTTTATCTGGGGTGTTATTATTGGTCGTTGCCAAAATACTATCAAGGTCACATTTAGCTGTAAGGACACAATAATCATGCTGAAAAAGAACACTCAAAGAACGAACAGCTTTAGGATTATCTGAAACAATAAGAAGTTTTTCCAAGTGAATATCCTCATATATAGAATCAACAGCAAAGAACGGCTGGTAAATATAAAAACAGAGATCCTCCTCATTAGGAGATCCCGAAGTGAAGCTTATGCAAAACAAATATACTAAGACTAGAACCAATTAAACAACTCGACAAATACACTTACATAAGAAATGCGCTTAAAGATTGTGTATTTATTAAATTATTGAGATTATGTTAGAGTCAAAAAAAGAAAACAACAAAAGATACAATGATAAGGCCAGCTTTGACGTCTTCCCAATAAGCTGGGTCATTTATAAATAGATATTTTTAAAGAGATGTGAGGACCTATCTTGTTTAGGGCCTCGGTTCGCTACTTTTAGGAAAATAAAGAAAGCAATCCCGTCCCCCTTGATTACAAGGAAACCAGACCGCCAAACATAGCAACAAGAGCTAATATTACAATCAGAAAAGAAATCGGAGTCAGAGTCTTCGAACCATAGTGTCATAGACTTACTCCGTAATGTCAGATTCGGGTGGAGAATCGCAGATGTTTCCCGGCTGGTCACCCAAACGAAAAAAGGACTTAAGAATTACTTCTTAAGTCCTTGAATCTTCTGGTAGGAACGAGCAGCTTTGAACTGCTGACCCCTTGCATGTCAAGCAAGTGCTCTACCCCTGAGCTACGCTCCTACTTTTTTGTGCCGACTCGCTGTCGACGAAGAAGGTTCTACGTAAGAGGGGCTTCACTGTCAAGCAGGTTTTTTATGTTTTTGCGTGATTCTGTTTCTTTTTCATAATAATCAAATGGTTGGAGTCTGGTTGTTTGCTGGATCTGTGCAGTATTAAGTCAATTTTTGAATTAAAAATTTATTATTATCAGGAAGATATTTGCCTGTTTAGGCTTTTCTAAGGGTTTGCTCTCTGGTAGTAAGTTTTCTTATGAGTGTGCAGAGTGAAGAAAAAATTTACAAGATCGGGCAGGCGGCCAAGCTTGTTGGACTGAAATCGTATGTGTTGCGGTTTTGGGAAGGCGAGTTTGAACAGCTGGAGCCGATCCGTACCCCGTCCGGGCAGCGATTATACAATGAAGCGCATATTTCGTTGATCAGCCGGATCAAGAGCCTTCTGCACGATGAGGGGCTGACCATTGAAGGTGCCCGCAAGCGGCTTGATTCCCCGGATGATGAGTCTGTGGAAAATTTGCAGGAAATTGATGGCCCTGGCTCTGCTTCGGTGGCGCAATTGCCACTGTTCAGCCATGAGAATCCGCAGTCTGGACAAGACAATGAGCTTTTAAGGGAAATTCGTACGGAATTGCTGGTGATCAAGGATCTGCTGGGCTGAATATAATTTTTTCAAAATAAAAGGGGGAAGAATCAATATGTTGATTCTTCCCCCTTTTTGTTTTTAAATTTGGTGATCGCTATTGCATTGGAAATTTCCGGGTATCCCTTGAATGCAGGTAGAGGCAAAAGGCTACGAATGATGCAATGAAACCGGGCAGCATGGGTTCCCACGGTATTTTATGGAAAACCGGGATGACCATGGATGCTCCGTAAAGGGTGGCAAAGCAGGCTATGAATGAGAGGTAAAATGATCTCGAAAGTGCCCCGGCTGCGGCAATGGCGATTCCGGTCCAGAATATTTCTTCCGGCACAATGTGCGGGTTCATTGTGTACACTTTCCATGAAATGAGCATGGTTCCACCTGCGATGAGGGCTTCAAGGATGGGGGAGTATTTATTCTGGTCCAGCAGGTACATGATTGAGCGTGGCAGCAGGAAGCAGGAATAGACACATAATCCCAGCGAAAGGGGAAAAATATAAAAGAAAGCCTCGGTCATATAGGCCGGATTGGGGTTCGGATTAAGCATATTGGGCAGAAAGCCCTGATAATGAGCGTAAAAAAGAAAGGCCCCGATGAGTACGGCTATGCTTGGCCAAAGTATGGATGCGGGTACCTTGCGGTGCGGCTTGAGGTCGAATTTTTTTGCGATGACAAGCGGGATTATAGCTCCGAATATCGCCATGTGCCCAAGGCAAAAATAGAGCAGGGGGGTGTCGCTCATTTTGCGGGCAAATCTGTATCCCACCATTTTGGGCCAGTTCGAATCTATTAGGCTGTCCAGTAATCCCGGTAGCTTGACCATTGTCACTAAATATAATGCATAGGCGGCTAAACTCGCCAAAAGAAGAGACCACTTATTTTTCATGAGCATTTTTTGCCTCATTCTTAGGCTCTTGGCAAATCATAATTGAAATGCTGTTTTTGCGAGAATGGATATTGCCAGTCTAAATGGAATAGCCTTTTTATATTTTATAGTTTGATTTTATCAGGGGAGCAGCTATATTTGAGGGGTGTATTTAATGATAATTGTTTTTCCGGGTCTGAATGACTTTTTTAATAAACGCCGTCCATGGCAACGCTAAACGGAGAGTTTGATTATGAGTAAGGCAGTAAAAATTATCGTAGCGTCAGTTTCAGCTTTGGTTCTGATCGTGGGCGTAGCCATGGTGTTGGCCGTGGTTCTGATTAATCCTAATGATTACAAAGGTGAGATAGCTGATGCTGTGCGTGATAAAACCGGGCGTGAGCTTGTTTTTGACGGAAATTTAGAACTTTCTGTTTTTCCGTGGATCGGGGTTAAGACCGGAGGGCTTGCTCTTTCCAATGCGGCCGGATTTTCCGAAAAGAATATGTTTAGCCTTAAATCTGCCGATGTGAGTTTGAAACTTCTCCCGCTTATTTTTGGTAAAGTTGAGCTTAAGAATGTTGATGTTGTAGATTTGCAGCTGGTTTTGATGCGCAACAAGGATGGAGTCAGTAACTGGGATGACCTCACCGGGGACAAAAAAAGCGAAAAGAAAAAGGATGCACCTTCCTCTTCCGGCAAGTCGGAATTGAATCTTTCCGTGGGTGGGGTCAATATCCAGAATGCCCGCGTGGTCTGGGATGATCGTAAGGAAAATGTCCGGCAGGCTGTTGATGACTGCGATATCGTTGTCGAAGGTTTTGCACCGGGTGATCCTTTCAAGTTTAATGTCCATGTTGCTCTTTCCTCCACTAAGCCTGAAGTCAATGCGGATATTAACACGTCCGGAGAGGCTTCAATTTCCGCAGATTTCAAACAATTGAGCGTGAAAGGTTTGAATGTTGTGGTGGATGCCAATGGTAAGGCTGTTCCCGGTGGAAAGGGGCAGGTTAAGCTTTCCGGCGATGCCGCAGTTGATATGATTAAAGGTGCTGCCGATGTGGCCGGGTTGGTGCTGGAAGCCTACGGCATGAAGGCACAGGGTTCGCTTTCTGCTGCCGGACTCAATTCAAAAGCCATGAGTTTTTCCGGGGATATGAGCATTCCAGGATTCAACTTGAAGGATACGCTTGATAAAATGGGCATGGGTCTGAAAACCGCAGACAGCAAGGCCCTGACCTCAGTGGGAATGAATTTTAACTATGCAGGCAGCAGCAAGGGCGTCGAAATAAAAGACTTACAGGTTAATCTTGATGAAACTATCATCAAGGGATTGTTTTCATTTGCTAATCCGGAAAGTCCAAATATCGTGGCCCAACTGGGCATTGATAAAATTAATGTGGACAGCTACCTGCCTCCTGCGGAGGAAAAAAAGGCTGAAACAAAAGACGAAAAGGCTGCTGAAAAGAAACCAGCCGAGGTCAAACAGGAACTTATCCCTGTTGATATGCTGCGTAAACTGACTCTTAAGGCAGACCTGAATATAAAGCAGCTCATAGCCAAAAAAGCCAACATCACCGATGTGGTGGTTCGCGTCCGGGCCAAGGATGGAGTGCTGACTGTAAAGCCGGCATCGTTTAATCTTGCCAAGGGAGCATTTACTTCTTCGGCAGTTGTAGATGTGCGTGGCAAGACCCCGCTCATGTCCGTGACTGCGGGATTGACCGGGCTTGATGGCGAGGATCTCTCGCAGCAGATGACCGGTGAAGATAAATTCTCCGGGCAGATGAGTTTCAACACCGGACTTAAGACCCAGGGGAATGACATGAAAACCGTGTACGCCAATCTCAACGGCAAGCTCGGATTCAAGGTCCTGAACGGTTATGTGTCCGGTTTTGACCTTCTTTATCTTGCCGGGGACGCCTTTTCCGTGCTGACCGGGGGAGCTTTCGGTCATCGGGACAGTAAGCGTACTGAATTCGGTGAGGTTTCCGCTACCGCAGTCATCAAAAATGGTGTGGCTGATAACCGCGACCTGCTGATGAAATCTCCGCTGCTCAGAGCTGGCGGGGCCGGTAAGGTCGACCTGAATACCATGAAGATAGATTATGGTCTTGATACTAAGATCGTCGGGACTCTGGAAGGGCAGGGCGGCAAGGGTATGGAGGATCTTATTGGTTTAACTGTTCCGGTTACGATCACAGGTGACGTAACTGATCCTTCAATTATGGTTGATTTACCTCGTTTTGCGGCCGTTTTGGCAAAGTCTGGTTTCAAGGTAGTAGGAAGCGTGATTGAAGGTGTCGGTGATGTGCTTGAAGGAATAGGTAATACTTTCAGTGGAAAGAAAAAGGTCGGTTCCGGTGAGGAATTCAATGAGGACTCCAAGAAAAATCCGGTTCAGGAGATTGGTGGGGCGATTAAAAAGTTATTTTAAATTAGAACCATATCTAGTTTTTACGAGGCCGTCTTTGTATGAAGACGGCCTTTTTTTGCGTGCTGACAAACGCTGCCAGAAACTGTCTTTTTTATCATATAGTCTATATCTTGTTTTGAATATATATATGGAGTTTTATAGATGAGAGAAAATGTACTCTATGATGTTCTAGTCCGCGAGATGAATGATGTCAAATCCGGTATGAAATGTCCGGAAAAAGCAGCTCTTTGCGTAATGAGCGAGTTTGCGCATGAAAGCGTTTATGTCTCGACCAGATTTTTGAAGCATGCCGGGTTGGCCGTAAAGGTGGCCCAGCTTAAGGATTACGGTGTGGAAACCTGTGACATTTCCGAACGGCTGGGAATCAGCAAGCGGCATGTGCGCAGGCTTTACGCCTCAATGAAAAACTGATTGGAATAGTTCTAAAAAGGAGGGGAGTGGAGAAAAGGCGGGCGGTATTTAATACCCCCCGCCTTTAGTTTGATTAATATTTATTTGGTCCAGTCGAGGATAACCTTGCCGGACTGACCGCTGCGCATCACATCAAAACCTTTCTGGAAATCGTCGATTTTGAAGTGGTGGGTGATTGCGGGGTTCACATCAAGGCTGGACTGGAGCATGGAAGCCATTTTGTACCATGTCTCAAACATTTCACGTCCATAAATACCTTTGAGCTTCAAACCTTTGAAGACAACCTGATTCCAGTCAATGGCTGTGTTGTCGGGGAGGATACCCAGCAGGGCGATGTTGCCGCCGTGATTCATTTTATCCAGCATTTCACCGAATGCAATGGGGCTGCCTGACATTTCAAGACCCACATCAAAGCCTTCGGTCATGCCCAGTTCGGCCATGACGTCTTCCAGCTTCTCCTTGGTTACGTTTACGGTGCGTGTGGCACCCATGCGTCCTGCAATTTCAAGGCGGTAGTCGTTGAGGTCGGTGATGACCACGTGTCTTGCACCAGCGTGGCGGGCGATGGCTACGGCCATCATACCGATGGGACCTGCTCCGGTAATGAGCACGTCTTCACCAACGAGGTCAAAGGAAAGGGCTGTGTGGGCTGCATTACCAAGGGGATCGAGTATTGAAGCCACGTCGTCGGTGATTGCGTCATTCAGTTTGAACACATTGGCCGCAGGTACGCAGACGTACTCGGCAAAACAACCGGGGCGGTTAACTCCCACGCCGATGGTGTTGCGGCAGAGGTGGCGTTTACCTGCGCGACAGTTACGGCAATGTCCACAGGTCACGTGTCCTTCTGCGGAAACACGATCACCGAGAGCCAGTCCTTGAACTTCGCCGCCCATTTTTTCAATGGTGCCTACAAATTCATGACCTACGACCATGGGTACGGGGATGGTCTGCTGTGCCCAGCTGTCCCAGTTGTAAATGTGTATATCAGTGCCGCAGATGGCGGTCTTTTTGACTTTGATCAGGACATCGTTATGACCGCATTCAGGAACCGGGACTTCTTCCATCCAGATGCCTTCTTCGGCTTTGCTTTTCACGAGGGCTTTCATTGTGCTCATTATATTGCGCCTTTCCTATTTGATTATCTCAAGTTCCCGGCCGACTTTAATAAATGCGTCGACCGCTTTGTTTACCTGTTCCGGAGTATGTGCGGCGGACATTTGGGTTCTGATGCGGGCCTGTCCGCGCGGAACAACCGGGAAGCTGAATCCGATTACGTAGATACCTTCTTTAAGCAGTCCTGCGGCCACTTTCTGGGCCAGAACCGCATCGCCCAGCATAACCGGGATAATCGGGTGGTTACCGGGCACGAGGTCGAATCCGGCCTCTTCCATGCGGGTGCGGAAGATTCTGCTGTTTTCGTTGAGTCTTTCGCGCAGTTCTGGTTTTTCTGCAATCATGTCCAGAACGGCGATGGAAGTGGAAGCGATAACCGGAGCCAGAGTGTTGGAAAAAAGGTAGGGGCGAGATCTTTGGCGCAGCCATTCGATTATTTCTTTGCGTCCTGAAGTGTAGCCGCCGGAAGCACCGCCAAGGGCCTTGCCGAGAGTACCGGTGATGATGTCCACACGGTCGAGTACACCACAGTATTCAGGGGTGCCGCGACCGTTTTCGCCGATGAAGCCAACAGCATGGGAATCATCGACCATGACCAGTGCACCATAATTGTCAGCCAGATCACAGACGGATTTGAGGTCTGCAATTATGCCGTCCATGGAAAACACGCCGTCGGTGACGATCAGTTTGTGGCGGCAACCTTCTGCAGCTTTAAGCTGTTCTTCAAGGTCGGCCATGTCGTTGTTTTTGTAGCGGAAACGCTGGGCCTTGCAGAGACGCACGCCGTCAATGATGGAAGCATGGTTGAGCGCGTCACTGATGACAGCATCTTCTTTGCTGAGGATGGTTTCGAAAAGACCGCCGTTGGCGTCAAAGCAGGAGCTGTAAAGAATGGTGTCTTCGGTTTTAAGAAAATCGCTGATTTTCTCTTCCAGTTCTTTGTGGACATCCTGCGTTCCGCAAATGAAACGTACTGAAGAAAGTCCGAATCCGTATTTATCGAGAGCTTTTTTGCCTGTCTCGATGAGATCGGGGTTGTTAGCCAGTCCCAGATAGTTGTTAGCGCAGAAATTAAGCACTTCCTGACCGCCCTTTACCGAAATAAGAGCTTGTTGCTGGGATGTTATGATTCTTTCATCTTTGTAAAGGCCGTTTGCTTTCAGCTCTTCGGTCTGCTCTGAAAGCGCCTGAAGTAAATTATTTTTCATCTACGTTTCTCCCGTCCGGAAATAGTGTTGTTTCGTTTTATTTAAAAAACAACCCAATAAATTATGTCAAGCAAAATTTTAAGAATAAATTTTATGTAAAAGATAAAAAACAGCCTGTTTTGATTAAAGCTTGTCTTTGAAAACAGATATTGACGGATTTGTTATTTTCCTCCTATGTATGTTTCGTTAAAAGATAAAAAATGAATTTATTTTAAGAAAAGGAGATTCCGCGTGAAAGAGCGTCCTTTGGTTCTCGACGAGGTAGACCGTAAGATTATTGAAGAATTGCAGCGTAATGGGCGTGAGTCATACAAAAATATCGCCCGTAAACTTGGTGTTTCCGATGGAACAGTAAGGCTGCGCACAGAGCGAATGATTAAGAATGACTATTTGAGAATTACTGCTTCTGTAAATCCCCTCTATTTTGAGAACAGCCTTATCGCCATGGTCGGTATTAACCTTGAAGAGAGGGCTAATCCCGAAGTTATGGAAAAGATGGCTAATGTCCCCGGTGTTCAGTCTGTAATGAACGTGTCCGGAAGATTTGATCTCCTTGTTGAAGTTTTTGTTTCCTCCCGAAATGCTTTTCGCCAGTTTCTGGTTGATGACCTGTCCAGTGTCGGTGGTGTAAAGTCTACCGAAACTTTCATGTTTCTTGAAGCTGTCAACAAATGGGCAGAGCATAAGGAGTAGCACCGGCTGCTCCTTATTACGGTTTGAGAAATCTTATATTGCCTTTTTTGTAAGGATCAATCTTCAATTGCCCGTCCGGGCATATTCCACGAAATGCAGGATCGCTACAGTCTATCTTTTGGGATGGTCTGTAACGGCGTTGCTGTATCAACATAATTTTACGTCTGCGTTTGCGGCGGATCATCTCGTCAACATCCTGAATGTGTTCAGTCCAACGTTTGTAGGCTCTGTAGGTCTTGCTGAGTTTCTCGTAATCCACTGTTTCGTCTTTACGTTTGATCCCCAGAAGATTGAGCATTCTGCGCGCAAAAGTTTCCTTGGGTTTTATTTTTATTTTTACCTGTGCGGCTTTGAGCTTTTGTCCGTGTGTGTCGGTATCTTCCCCCTCTTTCCGCTCTTCTTTGGCCTTGATGGCAGTAATGGTCAGTTGCAGGTCTTTGATGCGGCGAGACCTTAATTCGTCAGTGCTTTTCCCATTCTTTGAGAGAGTTTGATAGTCAAGCGACAAGAAGACATCTTTTCCGGTCTGTAGAAAGACCAGATCGTAGATGGAAGCCATGTTCATTTCAGAATAGGGCTGGTGGTAAAAAAGCTCCTCTTCCACTTCCCGGATGTCGCGCCTGGTATAGTCCAGACTGCCGTTGCGATAAGCCGCAAGAACCGCTTTCAGGGCTGGAGACGGCTGGACATCCTCCGCCTTAACAGTTTTGCCGCCTGATTTGATGATGGCAAGGTCTTCGTCGCTGACCGAATAATCGAGCTTTGTTGCGGTTCTATTGGCATATGTCGGCATGGTCCCGTTTTTTACCTTTTCTATGATTTCCTTTAGTTCCGAAGACGGTTTTACTTCATCTGCTTTTTGTGGTTTTACCCCTTCCCTGTCCGGGATAGGTGTTAGCCTGGGCAGCAGGATGTTAGCGCCTGTGGGCTCCTTTTCTGCACGATTGATGTGGGCTGATTTGTTTTCGGTGCGGTATGAGGACAGTGCCGCTTCCGTGTTAAATATGTTTATCAACAGCAGTACAATAAGCAGTACCCGCATCCGCAATGTCATTCTTGCAGAATTTGAAGGTCCGGGTGCGAATTGCTGTAGGGCCATATTATAATCCTTAATGCGAGTTGCTGTTCATCCTGAGCCGAATTTAATTCTTTTATTACAAAAGAATCTTTTATCCTTTAGCAATTTATGTCAATATACGCTAAAGAGTACGGGTGTAGAAATCATTTTCATTTTTTACTTTAGGGATACTTGTTCCGGTGGAGAATATGGCCAAATTTTTCAGAATACGAAAAGGACAGGTCCTTCCATACAGACTTCTTGTATATATTTTGATTTGTAGTTCCTTTTTTACAATTCTCGGCACCAGCGTTCAGCTTTATATGGAATACCGCAGTGATGTCAGTGAGATTCAGAAAGGGTTCGGACAGATTGAAAACAGTTACGTAAATACAATTGCGGCCAGCCTTTGGGATATTAATATTGACCATGTGAAGATACAGCTTGAGGGAGCCATGAAACTGCCCGGGATGCGTTATCTTGAGGTGGTGGAAATGTCTTTCGGCTCGGTTGATCCGGTGGCTTTCATCGGTAAAGTACCCGATAGTACTAATGTAATTGAGGAAACTTTTCCGCTGATCCATGTTATTGACGGGAAAAGTGTGGAAGTAGGGCAGCTACGGGCTGTCGCTGATTTGGATAACGTTTTTAAACGTTTGCAGCTGAGGGTCTTCGTGGTTCTGCTCACGCAGGCTGTGAAGACGTTTTTGGTGGCTCTTTTTATTCTCATGATTATTCATTACATGGTCACCCGTCATTTGCAGACTATGGCCGAATACGTGCAGGAAATGGACCTGAATACCCTTGATCGGGAATTGGTTCTTAATCGGCGTAAAAAAAGCTCCAGACCGGATGAAATTGACCGGGTTGCTGAAGCTTTTAATGAAATGCGGCTTAATTTGATCAGGGATATTTCCGAGCGTAAAAAAGCCGAGGAAGCTCTGCGCCAGTCCAATATGATTGTTGAAAAAAGTCCAATGGTCCTTTTTAAATGGAAGAATGAGCCTGATTGGCCTGTAGAGCTTGTCTCCCAGAATGTAAGTCAGTTGGGATTCAGTGCGGACGATTTTATGTCCGGAAAAATTAAATATGGTCAAGTTGTTCATCCCGATGACATTGAAAGGGTCGAGGATGAAGTTAAAGAATATGTTGAGTCCGGTGTGGATCATTTTAACCATGAGTACAGAATCGTAGACCCGACAGGACGAGCTTACTGGATTGCCGACAGTACTGTGATTGTCAGGGACAGCGATGGGAAAGCCACTTCATATCTTGGAATTGCTTACGATTTTACTGAGAAAAAGGTTGCGGAAAATGAACTTGCCCGGTTGCGTAACCTGCTTAAGAATACCATTGATTCCATGCCTACCATGCTGGTCGGCGTCGACGAATCTTTGCGCATCAACCAGTGGAACAGGTCTGCTGAAGAGGAAACCGATTTGACCTATGAGCAGGTCCGGGGAACGCAGCTTATGGATGTATTTCCTCAGCTGAAGGATGAGCGGGATTTGATAATGGATTCGGTAGAAAAGCTTGAAGTCCGTGAAAAGAATAAAATTCCTTTTAATTCAGACGGGCATGTCCAGTATAAAAATATTAAAATTTATCCGCTGCTGGAAAGTGAGTCCGGGCGCGGTGCCGTTGTCCTCATTGATGATGTGACCATGAAGTCCAGGCTTGAAGACATGATGATTCAGACAGAGAAGATGATGTCTGTAGGCGGACTGGCTGCGGGAATGGCCCATGAGATTAACAATCCGCTGGGAGCAGTTCTATCAGGAGTGCAGGGAACCGAAAGACGGTTTTCTCCATCCCTGAAGAAGAATATAGAAGTCTCTTCCGAGTTGGGAGTGGATTTGGTTAAGGTCCAACAATATATGGATAGACGGGGAATTCTTGGTTATCTGCGCGGCATAAGTGACGCCGGGCGCAGAGCAGCTTCAATTGTCCGCAATATGCTTGAGTTTAGCCGCAAAAGTGAATCTTCCCGTATGCAGGTTCAAGTGAAAGTCATTCTTGAAAAAGCCCTTAGTCTTGCGGAAAATGATTATGACCTTAAGAAAAAGTATGATTTTAAGGTTATTGAAATCCGCAGGGACTATGAACAGAATCTGCCAACTGTAAGTATCACTGAAACTGAGATTGAGCAGGTCTTTTTGAATATATTTAAGAATGCGGCCCAGGCCATGGCTGATAAAGAGTTTGGTGATGAACGTCCTACTCTGACCCTCAGAACCCGCAAGGACGGTGAGTTTGTGCGGGTTGAAGTGGAAGACAATGGTCCGGGAATGGATGAAGACGTACGTAAGAGGGTTTTTGAACCTTTCTACACCACGAAGCACGTAGGACTTGGGACCGGGCTTGGACTTTCAGTTTCCTATTTTATCATTACCCGGAACCATGAAGGGGAGTTTCTTGTGGAGTCTGAAAAGGGTAAAGGATCAAAATTCATAATCAGGATACCTATAGGGGGCATGTCTGAAAGTGAATAGGAATGTAATACTTGTTTTTTAAGAACGAGTTTTTCTTTATTTGTTGAAGGGGTATTTTTTCTAAATGTATTATTTCTATATGCTTAATAATTCATTCTTTCTCGTAAATGCCTTAAGAAATTAAAATTGGGAACGATATATTATAGGTGGTGCTTACATTTATTTAGATGGAAACTATGGGAGGTTTCTAAATGAGGTTGAACATCAAGAATAAGCTTATTCTGCTTATCTTAACAGCTGTACTGCTCTGTGCAGGCGGTATGGCTTCGATTTCTTTCGTGAAAATGACTGATATGGCGGAGACTGCTTTTGAGGAGTCTTCACTTAGTGAATTGCAGCAAATAGATATGTTTATATCTGAATTCATGCATGAGGCCGAGCTTAACGCGAAGTTTCTGGCTGGCGAACCTGCTGTGATTGACTCTTTGGGATCGAACCCAAATTTTGTTCAGGATTCATCCCTTGATGCGGTCAACCGGGAGCTGATGGATGATAAGGGGAAAGCGGCTTTCGATTTGATGAAAAGGATCGTAAAAAGTCATGATGCGTATGACTTTGCTTTTTATGGAATGGAAGACGGTGGATTCAACATGTACCCCGAGGATGGAATGCCCAGTGGTTATGACCCAAGGTCAAGACCATGGTATTCTGCGGCTCTTTCTGCATCCAAGGATACTTCAGTCAGTAAAGCTTACAAGTCCACGACCGGAATGGCTGTCAGTTCCGTTACCTCGAAAATTCGGGATAATGGTAGGGTTATCGGTGTAGTCGGTTTTGATATCAACCTTTCTACTCTTACCGATGTTGTTTCAGCTATTAAGATTGGGAAGACTGGGTACATTATTCTGATGGAAGGTGACAATACCATTCTGTCTGATCCTGTGAACAAGGATTATGCTTTCAAGAAAGCTGAAGAAGTCGGTGATTCAGGAATGGATGTATTAGCAACCATGAAGAATGATTTCGCTCAGGTTAATCTCGGGGGTGAGGATAAATTTGTGCGAGTATACACTTCCCCTGCTCTTGACTGGAAGCTGGCACTGTTGCTTGATAAGTCCGAGATAATGGAAGGTGCCTACGATACTGTTAAGGATACTTTGCTCATGGGGCTTGGTATCGCATTTGTTCTCTGTCTTTTCGGCTGGTTTGTGGCCAAGTCTATTGCTACTCCTGTTCAGATGCTTGTTGGGGCAGCGCAGGCTGTTTCAAAGGGTGATTTTGATGCCATTCCTGATGAATCCCGTTTTTCCGGGGAACTGCTCACCTTGCAGCAGGCCTTGAAGGGAATGGTTGTTGATCTTGGCAAGTTGCTTAAATCTACAGAAGAGAAAGGACTTGAAGCCGAAGAGCAGACCAAGTTGGCCAAGGAAGCTCTGGCGGATGCCGAAGAAGCACGCAGTGCTGCCGAAAGTGCCAAGCGCGAAGGTATGCTGCATGCTGCCGAGCAGTTGGAGCAGATTGTAGATCAGGTTACCAGTGCTTCGCAGGAACTTTCTGCCCAGATTGAGCAGTCCAGAACCGGGGCTGAGATTCAGCGGGAACGTTCTGCTGAGGCTGCAACAGCCATGGAAGAGATGAACGCTTCTGTTTTTGAAGTTGCTCAGAATGCTTCGCAGGCTGCCGAGAGTGCCGATGATGCCCGCAAGCAGGCTGAAGGTGGTGGTGGGATCGTCGATAATGTGATCAGCAGTATCGGTGAAGTTGATAAGGCTACCGGACAGATGTCGGACGGTCTTCACACTCTTGGGGAACGTGCAGAGGGAATTGGGAAGGTTATGAACGTGATTACCGATATTGCGGATCAGACTAACCTGCTGGCACTTAACGCCGCCATCGAAGCAGCCCGTGCTGGTGATGCCGGACGAGGTTTTGCCGTTGTTGCGGATGAAGTTCGCAAACTGGCTGAAAAAACCATGGACGCCACCAAGGAAGTAGGGGATGCGGTTTCGGCTATCCAGTCAGGAACCCGCAACAGTATCAGCGATATGGAGAAGGCTTCCGGTATCGTTGAAAGAAGTACCGGCTATGCATCTGAGGCCGGAGAATCTCTGTCATCTATCGTGGGGATTGTAGAATCTACTGCGGATCAGGTAAGGGCTATTGCAACTGCTTCCGAAGAGCAGTCTGCCGCTTCCGAAGAAATCAACCGCAATACTGACGAAGTAAACCGTATTGCAGCTGAAACTTCACAAGCCATGGAGCAGTCCACTCAAGCAGTCCATGAGTTGTCTCGCCTTTCTGAAGATCTCAAAAACGTCATTGATGATTTGAAAAAAGTATAGATCATTAAATTCAGAATTGACTTAATAGCCGCTCCCTGTCCGGGGGGCGGCTTTTTTATTTGCTTATTTCAGCATTGAAGCAGGGGCTTGTGTTATATCTTGAACTCGAAATTGCTGGAAAAATATAGTGTTACATGTTTGTAATATGGCGATATGGCAGGTGTTTAAGTCTTAATGAAACTGTTGTATTAGGTGATATGTTGTATAAAGCTACGCAGTGTTATCTTGGGGGTGTCGCTTTTGTAATTAATGGGGTTGTTTTTGTTGCGATTAGTATGTTTTTGAGGTCTTAATGTTGAATAATATATTGTTAAGGTGTGTGTTTCCTCTCTTGATATTGTTTTAAAAAGTGGTTAGGTTCCGCTCTCAAAGATAGTGCATTTTTGAGGGGGAGTGCATAAATCCGGCCTTTACTTGAGGGGGAAAATCTATGGTAGCCAGTGTTGGACTGAAAAGACGAGTTTTGCGTGATGATGTTGTAGAACACATTGTTGGCAGCATTTTGAAAGGATTCCTTAAGCCCGGGGATAAGATTATTGAGACTAGGATCTCACGGGAGTTGCAGGTCAGTCAGGGGGCTGTACGTGAGGCGATCAGGGATTTGACCGCCAGAGGTTTTGTTGAGACTGAGCCATACAAGGGGTCTCGGGTAAAGGTTCTCTCTTCGGGTGAACTTTATGAGTACTATGCTGTCCGGGGTGAGCTGGAACCATTGGCTCTGGGATGGGGTTTTGAACTTAACAGGATTGATGCTGAAGCCTTGATGTCTTCTGTTGAGAGTATGGTCGCCGGAGTTGAGCTTAAGGATATGGCTGCTGTCGGGCAGGCCGATCTTGATTTTCACCGAACCATTATGGAATGTTCCGGAAACGGTTCACTCGTACGTTCATGGGAAGCTCTCGCTAATGATTATTGGATGTTTACTCTTGCCAAGCAGCATATTGAGAATGGTGTGGACCTTAGCGTGCACGCACAGGAGCACAAAGAAATTGTGGATGCTGTCAATGCCGGGGATCTTGAGCTGATGAAAGATCGGTTGAAGAACCATTTTTCACTTTAAGTTTCTGTACGTTTCTTTTGTACTCAGCGCATGGCAGCGGCTATTCTTTGCTGTTGTCTCAGATATTTGTTCTGTCGGGTGGAGCGGATGAAAGATTTTACTCCCTTCACCCCGTCTATGTTCGCGGCTATCTGCTTGGCATCGATGGCTTCGTTGATGCTGGCAACTCTGCCCATAAGTACCACATTGCATTGTACTGATTTTACGGCGACGTTGGCTCCCCATACGGAATCATCATTGAGCAGTGCGCTCTTTACAGCCATCTGGATTACGTAATCATTGGTCTTGTCACATGAATTTTCTTTTTCAGCGAAAAGGTAGGTCGTGAGTGAGTTTACCTTCCTGTTTTTTTTGACGATTCTGCGGATAAGCTGAAAATCTTCCTTTTCATCATATTCACCCACAACATATACGTGCCCGTTGTATGAATACGTGCTCAAATCCATTATATTGAGTTTTTTTTCATTGAGGATATCCGATTGGATGCTTGTTTCAAGCATCTCGTCTTCAACGATGGTCTGGAAGCCGCGTTCATCCGTGCTGATGGCATAGGCCGTGTAGATCGACCCTACTGAAGATGGAATCATCAGCGGTCCGGGCAGCGGGGGAATAAGCACTGAAGCGGAGCAACCGCTCATGCAGACTAAGGCTAATAGGACAAGGTAAATCATTAGTTTCCGCATCTCGTCATCATCCTTGATTAGAGTTTCTGAGAGCAGAAAAAGCAAAAGCTGTGCCGTTTTGTTTTAAACGAGATTAGTTTATAAAGTTCAGTATGTTGTTGAGTCTGTTTTTATACGAGTGTTGATTCATTATAAGTTCCTGCCATTTTTTTGAAAGTTCTTTTTTGAGCTGAGGATGGCTTTTAATGAAGTCTATTTTTTCCGGTAGTTCAGCAGGAACTTTGAAGGTACAATGTTCAAGTAATTCTTGTGGGAAGATAGATAAGCCCGGTGTGTAGTCGCTGAGCAGAAATCCCCCGGAAGCCCAGATATCAAAATTGCGCTGGGTGAGGCCGCAGGGCAGGAGCGGGCTGGTCATGTTCAGGCTGATTTCAGCTCCAGCGTAGATTGATGGCAGGGTGGTGAAATAATCCACTGGTGGACGCAGGTCCGCGTCAGTCAAATATTGCTTCCAGCCGTCATCGCCGAAGACCGTGAGTTTCTCCCCGGCATTTTGTAATGAAAGAATCCGCCAGAGCAGACCTGATTGTTCGGCCTTGAACCCTGTTGCTCGTACTTTCCGTCCGGGCCAGAACTTATCTAACCCATCTTTTTCTGCCCACCATTCAAAGTCCGGTTTGATGCTGTTTTCGATGGCTTGCAGGGCTGCTTTTTCGTCTTCAATGCTAAAGCTACAACCTGAGAAGAAATTGTCCTTGGCCGGGAAGCTGGAGCGACCTACAAATACCGTGCGTTCATCAAGCTGTGGATAAGGGGTGAGCTCTGTATTAAAGACTGCCGGGTCAGTGGCGAGGGGCAGGTGAGCTACTTTTTTTGCTCCGTGTTTTTCCAAGGCGGAAATGAACCAGTGATCGGTGACCAGCAGCGGTACATCCTGCCAGTAATTTGATTTAATGCCGGAAATGATATGGAAAGGATTATCCACCATCCACACGGCAACTTTAACCCCGGCCTCGCGGAGCATGAAAAAAGTTTCGCCCGCATTATCCAGTCCGCTGAAATTTATACTAAGGACCAGTTTCGGCAGTTCACTGCTCAGCAGATTAAGCAGGTCTTTGCGCATTGCGTCCGGCTCGATAACCTTGTAAGAGAAGCCCTCGGCTTTGAAGGATCGGCAGAGTTCCGGCACCAGTAATGAATTGTCGTCGCCGGGAATCCATACGCTTTTACTGCGGTTTCTGCTCCTGATTCCGGCGCGCTCCACAGTAAGTTTGGAGAGCAGCGGTTCCCAGAAAGAGGGGAATAAGCGTTTGCCGGGAGTGTAAAGAATTATTCTGAATCCTGAGAGGTCACCCGCTTCATCTGCGCTGATTTGCGTTAATCCAGCCGGGATTGTATACCCTTCGGGCAGTTGCGCCGAAAGTTCGGTACATTCGATGTAAAGTAATTTTTTTGCCTGCGGGAACAATTCAGCAGTCAACGCCGGATTCGGGCCAAGGCCGAGGAACAGGATTTCTCCCTCGCCGCCGAGGTCCTGAAAATATCTTTCGCCTTCGGGCAGGGATTGCAGCTGGCCGGATTCGTTTCTTATGCGGATTCTTTCGGGGCGTTGCATTGCTATCGATACTTGGCTTGCGGGCCGTAATAAGTTAATTTCCAGACACCTTATAACGCAGTCGGTCTTAAAAGTCTTTTGCGGATCACTGCGAAACTAAAATCAGATTATGAAACAATATCGCGATCATTATTTCAAAAGAGCCAAAAAGGAAAACTATCCTGCCCGTTCCGTATACAAGCTTCAGGAACTGGACAAGCGTTTCAAGGTTTTCGCAAAAGGCCAGAATGTTATGGATCTCGGGGCTGCTCCCGGTTCATGGACCCTTTTTGCTGCCAAGAAGGTTGGGGACGCCGGACGTGTGCTTGCAGTAGATATTCAGTCCACTGATACCGTCTTTCCTGATAACGCCACCTTTTTGCAGGCCGATGTATTTGAGGATTCCCCGGAACTTTTGGCTGCAATGGATAAGCAGTTGCCCTATGACCTGATCATCAGTGACATGGCGCCAAAGACAACCGGGGTAAAGTTTGCCGATCAGGCTAATTCTCTTGAGCTTTGCGAACGTGCGCGTGACATCGTGCCCAGCAGGCTTAAAGAGGGCGGGCATTTTATAGTTAAAATTTTCGATGGACCCGACGTTAAAGGGTATACTGATTCTCTGCGCAAGATGTTTTCTAAGGTAAAAAGATTCAAGCCGAAGAGTTGCAGAGAGGAAAGCAAAGAGTTCTTTATAGTAGGACTTGGCTTTCGCGGCATCGCAGACAGCCGATAAAGCACCATCTGCTTTGTTGCTGCGGAAAAGACTGAAACTCACGTATTACTTATACGCTTCGTTCCAGTCTTTTTCTTGCGCCTCGCATCTGGCACTTTCTCGACAGTCTGCGAGATTTTACTTTGAAGACAAACTCAGTTAGTAGTGCCTACATTATATATAAATACTGTCCCGCCAAATTTAAGAGCGACGGGACTTTGATATTCTCAGGAGGAAAAAATGGCCGGACATAGTAAATGGGCTAATATTCAGCACAGAAAAGGTAGACAGGACGCCAAGCGCGGTAAGATTTTCACCAAAATGGCAAAGGATATTATCCTTGCAGCCAAGGGCGGAGGCGATCCGGCCATGAACGCTTCTCTGCGTCTTGCCATCTCCAAGGCTAAAGCTGTGAACATGCCTAACGATAAGATCGATACTGCGGTCAAAAAAGGTACCGGCGAACTGGCCGGTGGCGATATTTCTGAAGTCATGTACGAAGGTTACGGTCCCGGCGGTGTAGCTATTCTTGTTGAAGCTGCAACCGATAACAAGAACCGTACTGTTGCTGAAGTGCGTCACGCACTTGGCAAAGCAGGCGGTTCCATGGGTGAAGCTGGTTGCGTTGCATGGATGTTCGATAAGAAAGGCGTCATGGTTTTTGATGCTGAAAAGTACACCGAAGACCAGCTGCTTGAAATCGGCCTTGAAGGCGGCGCCGAGGATGTAATCGCTGAAGATGATTCCCTCGAAGTTCACTGCATGCCCGAAGATTTCACCGAAGTTCAGAAGGCTTTTGAAGCTGCTGAGTGCGAAGCAAAAAGCTCCGACCTCGCTTTCGTGCCCAAGAACCTCGTAGAAGTTGATGTTTCCAACGCCAAGAAGCTTATGAACCTCATGGAAAAGCTGGAAGACAACGATGATGTACAGAACGTGCACGTTAACGCTGACTTCCCCGATGAGCTCATGGCTGAAATGGAAGGTTAGATGGGAGATTCCGGTATTGTAATCATCGGCATTGACCCCGGAACCCGCGTAACCGGATACGGAATTGTACGCGAACTTTCCGGGCAGGTTTCCCTTGTGGATGCCGGGACAATCCGGACCAATACCAAGAAGCCCATGTGCTCAAGGCTGGGAGAAATCTACTCCCGTATTGCCGAGCTTATAAAAGACCATTCACCGGATGAGGCGGCAATCGAAAATGCGTTTGTCGCCTCTAATCCGGCTTCGGCCCTTAAGCTGGGACAGGCCCGCGGTGCGGCTATGGCTGCCTGTGCTGTCTCAGGTCTGGTTGTTTCCGGGTATGAGCCTACCAAGGTTAAACGTAATCTTGTGGGTAGCGGACGGGCTGACAAATCACAGGTCGCCTTCATGGTGGAGCGCATCCTTGGTGTAAAAAATACCAAGTGGGCTAACGATACCACCGATGCATTGGGCATTGCGATCTGTCATCTCAATGAACGAAGATTCGCAAAGGTGGCTGGAAAATGATCGCCTATATTCACGGTAAGCTTCTCGAAGCTACAGATAAATCCTGCATTATCCTCACCTCCGGCGGGGTCGGCTACGAATTAGCCTTGACCCTTTCCGCTATTTCCACCCTGCCTGAATCAGGTTCGGAAATCGCTTTTTACGTTCATTCTGTGGTCCGCGAGGATGCCTTTGATCTTTATGGTTTCCCCTGCTTTGATGACCGCGAAGTTTTCCGCACCCTTATTTCTATTGACCGCTTAGGCCCCAAAAAGGCATTGGCGATCCTTTCCCAGTTCGGTCCCAAGGAATTGCAGGACATTGTTTTCCGCGAGGACGTGAAGACCATGTCCATTGTGCCGGGCATCGGACCCAAGTCCGCGCGTCAGATTCTGTGGTCTTTGAAGGACAAGATGGAGACTCTTAAGTCCGCCACTGTGCGTAGCGGTGCCTGTCCGGTGGAAGGTGACCGCAGTGAATTCCTTGATGCTCTTTCCGGCCTACGCAATCTCGGTTACGCTGACGATGAAGTGCGCGAAATCCTCAAGGAAATCTTCGAAGCGGAAGCTGATCTTGACGCTGGCGGAGCTATCCGCGTAGCTTTGAAAAAGATTTCCCAGAACAAGTAAATTTTCAGTAGGCAGTACCGGAATATGATGGAAAGCAACGGTTCAGACGATCACATCAGACCGCAACGGCTGGCCGATTTTATCGGACAGGATGATCTGCGCGACAACCTCGATGTCTTCATTCAAGCTGCGCGTGGGCGCGGCAATGCCATGGACCATTCCCTTTTCTACGGCAACCCCGGTTTGGGAAAAACAACTCTTGCCCGGATTATTGCTTCTGAGCTCGGGGTCAATCTCATTACCACATCCGGTCCTGTAATAGAACGCAGCGGCGATCTTGCTGCCATCCTGACCAATCTATCCCGCAACGACATACTTTTCATCGATGAAATCCACCGCGTGCCTGCCAATGTAGAGGAAGTGCTTTATCCGGCCATGGAGGATTTCAATATCGACCTCATCATCGGGCAGGGACCTGCCGCCCGTACCGTGAAGATCGACCTTGAACCGTTTACTCTAGTAGGTGCCACAACCCGTTTGGGGCTGCTGACATCACCTTTGCGTGACCGTTTCGGCTGTATTTTTCGCTTGGAATTCTATTCTCCCGAAGAGCTGGCCCGTATCGTTACCCGCGCGGCCCGTATTTTCGACCTCAAGGTAACGGACGAAGGCGCGCTGATCATCGGCAAGCGTTCGCGCGGCACTCCGCGTATTGCCAACCGCCTTCTGCGCAGAGTTCGAGATTTTGCCACTGTGCATGGTGATGGGGTCGTAACTGGTGAACTCGCCGATATGGCGTTGAACAAGCTGGATGTTGACCCGCTTGGACTCGATTACATGGACCGCAAGATTCTTTCTATTTTGATAGATCAGTTCGGTGGCGGTCCTGTAGGTGTAAAGACCATCGCCGTGGCCTGTTCCGAAGAAGTGCGCACCATTGAGGATATTTACGAACCGTATCTCATTCAGTGCGGTTTTTTGAAACGCACATCCCGCGGACGTGTTGCTACCGCTAGAGCTTACCAGCATCTTCAGAAGGTTGCTTCCGGGGGGCAGGGTAGTTTGTTTTAAGGGATAGTGGTGGATAAACTTATAGTTAATAGCAGCAAAGGCCGTTAGGCCTTTTTTTTCGCGGAGAATAAATGTCCATACGAGTTAAACTGATAATGGCAGTGACCGCTATTCTGGTTGGCGCATTTGTTCTCATCAGTCTTTTCAACTATAATGTTTCCCGTAAAAATATTCATGATGAAATAGTATATTCCGCCTTACCGCTGACCCGCGACAATATATATTCAGAAATTCAGTCCGGGCTGATGCGTCCTATCTTTGTGTCATCGCTCATGGCAAACGATACTTTCCTTCAGGATTGGACCGCTTACGGAGAGACTGATCCAAATGCCATCACGCGTTATCTGAGCGAGATTCAAGACAAGTATGGATTTTTCAGTGTTTTTTTTGTCTCAGCGAGCACCAGAAAATATTATTACCCCGGTGGGGTTTTAAAAAAGGTTTCCGAACAGGACAGGCACGATGTTTGGTATTATGATTTTGTAAAATCCGGTGAGGGATTTGATCTTGATGTTGATACCAACGAGGCGGCGAGTAATATTCTGACCATTTTTATTAATCACCGAGTTGAGGATAATGATGGAAAGTTTCTTGGAGTTGCCGGTGTTGGTCTTAAGATGGATAAAGTTTCAAAGCTTTTAGCAAGTTTTTCTGAAAAGTATTCCAAGCAAATATTTTTAGTAGATTTGTCCGGTGTGGTGCAGGCGCATAGCAATGTGAATTTAATAGGAAAGGTAAATATCAAGAATTTACCGGGCCTGACGACAGTGGCAGAACAGATGCTCAGTCCTAACAGCGATCCCGCGATATTTGAATTTTCTGCCGGCGGTGAAAAGGAATATTTAACCACTCGTTATATTCCTGAATTTGAATGGGTACTTGTGGTGCAGCAAAGTGAGAAAGGTTCTCTCGGCGCAGCGCGAGATAATTTATCAAGAACTATTTTGGTTGGTGGCGGCACAACTCTGTTAATTGTTTTTTTGAGTATTCTGGCTATTAATCATTTTCAAATACGGCTGGAGAAACAGGCCGGGACAGACGCTCTCACCGGGTTAGCCAACCGTCGTTCATTTGAGAATCGCTTTGAAGCAGCCATGAATAATTATTTCCGTAATGGAAATGATTTTTCAATAATTCTGCTGGATGTTGACGGTTTTAAGCGCGTGAATGATTTATGTGGGCACTTGCAAGGGGATATCCTAATTAAGGATATTTCATCCAAAGTATGCTCAGCAATTAGAAATGATGATTTTTGTGCCCGTTGGGGCGGCGATGAATTTATTATTCTGGTTTCCGGTAATGTGGATATAGCCATGAGCGTGGCAGAGCGCATTCGTTCATCTGCGTGTTGCAACTGTAAGTGTGATGATGAGGTTTCTGAGGGTGAAGAAGTCAGGATCACAGTCAGTTGCGGTGTAGCCGGATTTAATGCTGATGATTCCCTTGATTCCTTGGCCCAGCGTGCTGACAAGGCTATGTACGAATCGAAAGTGCTGGGGAAGGATCGGGTTGTTAAGGGTTGAGATTAGTTTTTTTTGATATTTTATGGGAAAGCCCCTTGCAGCGTTGGCTGTGAGGGGCTTTTGATGCTTTTGAACTAATTGTTATTTTCTTCGTAGCTGATGAAAGTGACTAGTACAAACAAAGCAAGTGCAGTTATTCCTGCAAAGTAAGAGGCGTTGAATATGAGCATTATTAGTCCCGATGCAACGTTTATATAACCAAGCATAATTAAGAAATATGCAATCTTGTAGTATTCACGCCGGAACGTTTTCCGGTCAAAGTCAACTTCTCTGAAAAATAAGACATATGACAGAGGTCCAAAAATACCCACAGCTATGGCAAACATGTATGTTGCAGCACTTATGTAGAAGTTATTTGTTTCAAGGGCCATGCCTGTTATGACTAAGAAAAATGTTGCTGAAAATAGAGTTAGCGAAGGCAATAGGTACTTTTCTTCTGATAAGTGTTTAACTACTTTTTGTTTTTTGGTTTCGTTGTCCATAATCAACTCCTTTTGTCTTTTATAGTTAACCCAAAAAACTCCCCCGCCTGCAAAAGCAAGCGGGGGAGTTCCATTTCCTACCAATTACAAATCGAAAAAATCAATAAAAATCCTAATCTACGTCCGGCACAATCTTACAAATATAACTAGTCAATAAATCAAACAAATCTTTCGAACGATTGTTAAACCTGAATTCCAATTCTTTCAAATACAAAGGAAAACGATGCGGGGATATTCCTTTGTAACGCTTGAAACGCTGCCGGGCGAATTGCCAGAATTCCCCGCCGGAAATTTCTATGTGCGGGGTGATATCCGGGTATTTGCGGATATAATCCAGCGGTAGGGAATCATCTCCGCAGAGGATCAGGGAATCGTACTTCTGGTAGCGGTCGGTGTGGATTAAACTGCCGTGGCGGACCAGCTTTAGGTGGAAGTTGTGGTTGAAGTGAAAGACTGACTCGGCAGTGATATTCTGCATTAAGTCGATGAACACCCAACCGTTCTTTTCCATTATTCCGAATACGGGGATGGTCCCGGTGGATTTCTTGGAAGGCACCCCGGTCAATTTTTTGTTCTTGAGATGCTTGTGCAGACCCGTTTCAGCACTCAGCAGCTGCTGGGCATCAATGGCCTGCGCCAGGATTGCGAACCTTAATGCAGTGATGGCCTTATAGGTTGCGTTGTAGGAAAGTTCTAAGTCGATGGAGATTGCATGCGCGGTGTGATCCTCTGAGAACATCTGGATCAGGCGCACCCATTCGCGGCAGGAGAGACCGCCGTTGTTGATCCAGCGTCCGCTGAAATCCTGAAAGGTATACTTGCAGGAAGAGCAGCGGTAGCGGTCACCATTGAGATTGTAGAGCTTATGCTCCCGGCAGCGCGGGCAGAAAGGTTTGCGGTCCCCCAAGGCTTTGTGCAGCAGGAAATTTCTGGCTTCCTCCTCGGAGGATATCAGACGTTCAAGCAATTCATCCCTGCTTTCGGAAACAGCCTCCAGAGCCATTTCTTCTATCCGCCTATTGCCGACATCTGTGTTTCGCATACACCTTCACATCCTGATCTTTGTTCTAAGAGATGGTATCCCAGCGGCTTGTCGCGGGTAGCAGCGGCTATAACCCGACGCAGTGTTTCATCATCGAGGTTGGGATTCCTTAAAATATTACGCAGCTTGTAGGTCCGGTCGGAAAAAAGGCAGGTGCGCAGTTTACCGTCGGAGGTAATGCGCAGCCTGTTGCAGGTGGCACAGAAGTGGGAGCTGACCGGGGAAATAAGACCCAGCCTACCCTCGCTGCCTTCTATTGAGTACATGCGCGCCGGACCGTGATTTTCCGGCCTGGCCTTTTCTCTTTTCAGCACTGCATACTGCTGAGCTTGTTCAAGGATATCATCCGCAGACCAGAATTTGCTGTCAGACTTGGTGTCGTCTCCCATGGGCATGAATTCAATGAAGCGCATGTCAATGGGATTCTCCCGTGCAAAATCAATGAAGGAACCTAGTTCCTTATCATTGATGCCTTTCATGGCTACTGCGTTGACCTTAACTCGTATTCCGGCTGAAAGGCAGGTTGAGATTGCGTCAAGTACGTCATTCAGGTGATCGCGTCCGGTGACTTCCTTGAAGGTTTCCCGATCAAGGGTATCAAGCGATATATTCAGCCTGCTGACTCCGATTTTTTTAAGCTCCGGCACCAGTGGTTCAATGAGTGTCCCGTTGGTGGTGATGCGCAGGTCCATTTCCGGGTGGCTGGTCATGACTGCTGAAATAAAATCCATGAAACCACGGCGGGCGAAGGGTTCGCCTCCGGTGAGTCTCAGCTTGGAAATATTCATGGAAGCAGCTAAATCCACCAGCCGCAGCATTTCCTCGTAACGCAGGATATCCGGGTGGGGGATGTGCTTGAAATCCTTGGTCACGCAATACATGCAGCGCAGATTACAGCGGTCAGTGACACTCAGCCGCAGGTAATTGACTGTGCGGCCTATCTTGTCGGTAAGTACCATTTTAGAACCCCCAGACAGATAGAGTGCCCCGGTTGTACCCTTCTTCCACAGCCACGAAATCAAGGGGCAGGGATTCAAGGTCATTGAGAGCTGGGACGGATGTTTTGTCAATTTCCCTGAAATCAGTGGTTTTTATGTAGGTCTTGCAGGAACCGCAGACATCGACCCGGTAGCCCGGAGCTTCTTCTACAGTGAAAAATTTGAGGTTGTCCGCGTTTGATTCATCGCAATAAGCACAAGCCATCCTGCGCACACGGTACTCGGTGTGGCAGAAGGAACAGTTGGCATAGCGAAAGCCTTGCTGGTGATGCAGGGTGTGCATGAACGGCACGGAGCCACAGATGGGACAGTGTCCGTGGTTGCGCGGTGCAGGCTGCTCCAGCTCGAAATCAAGCTCGTCATTGTCGGACCGTTCGGATATGTCAACCTTTTGATGGGGGAGTTTTTCTTCCAGTGCAGCGGCAACTGTCTTTATGGAAGGAGTCAGTGCGGACTGGATGAGGAAACTGAGGGTACGCGGAGCTTCGGGCATTTTTTCTGCCCAGCCCATGAAAAAGTCATCATTTGTTTCAAGGTATGCCTTGAAAGCCTGTTTCAGGTCTAATTCACCGGATTTGATGCTTTCGGTGATGAGTCCCGATGCTTCGGCAATGGCACCTTCTTCTTTACCCACCAGTTCGGCAAACTCATCGACAAGCTTGCATGCCTGTTCGTAATCATAAGTAAAATCTTCGCGTGCAAGCAGGGGGCGTCCTTGCAGGTTTGCATCGTCAGAAGCAAGATTTGTCGGTATGGTTGGAGAGGAGTGCTGCTGTGCTTCCAGCTGGATTGCGGCAACATTTGAAATTAAATTAACAAGCTCTTCCGGGAGGAAAGGCTTTTCCCGCAGCTCAGATACTTTTTTATCCAGCTGATCCTTGGCACTGTTGTAATCAAAATTCATTATAAAAAACACTCCTTAAGGGAACCCGGCTGTAGGGTGAGCCGAGTTTGTTTCATTCCTGTTAAAAAAAGCATATGCCTAATCTGAGGCAGCTGCATAGGAGTGTTAATTAGTCTTGTTTTGACACAAAGTCTAATCGATTATTTCAAGAAAATATTATGGTTATGTTGATATAATTTAAGTGCCCGGAAAAATTACAACCCGCTAATGCGGCCCTGATCGTTGTAAACCCAGAATCCGGTCTTGGATATATTGCCGATGAGGGTGATACCTATTTTGCGGGCCAGTTCCACTGAAAAACTGGTTGCAACGGCTGTTGAAGCCAATACAGGAACCCCGATGCGAACAGTCTTGAGCAGGATCTCAGATGCCACCCGTCCGGTGGAAACGATCATTTTCCCGTCTGTTGGCACATTTTCAAGGAAACATTGGCCCACGATCATGTCGATGGCGTTGTGGCGGCCGATATCTTCGCGGAAGTAGAGCATTTCTTCGGGGGTGCACAGAGATGAGTTATGGCAACCGCGGGTCTTGGTATAAAGAGTAGAGCGGGAATGCAGCTCATTGGCATGTTTCAGAATCTGTTCCGGGGTGACCGTCAGTTGTGAGCTGATATTCCGTTTAGAAATGGTGGAAACATTGCGCCCGAAATTGGTGCCCTTGCCGCAACCGGATGTTATGGAATATTCGAGGACTCTTCCTTTCCACGGATCATGACTGGTACTGATGTCCGCGATGATGCGGTCTTCATATTCAGTTATTTTCAGGTCGGTAACCTGATCACGGGAGGAAATATAGGCATCCGATTTCAAGAAACCTATGGCGAGGTAATCCGGGTAGCGGGCCGTGGTCAGCAGGGTCACTACTTCACGTCCATTAAGATTGATAGTCAAAGGAATTTCAAGGATGCTGCTGATCTCTTTTTCCTTGAATTCGCCACCTGAATATTCTTTTACTGTATAGCTGAAACTCTCTTTCATCATGCTCCGCCTGATATATTTAAGTCAGCATAGGGGGAACAGGCTTTGCGGGCAAGATCTTCTTTTTTGCGCCTGTTTCTGCACATTCTTGGTGCGAAAACGGGTTAAGACTAAGAGTATAATTGTGCCTGTATTGACATAGAGCACTCTTTCTGATCTAAATTTATGCTGGCTCGCCTATTATTAGTAGTGGCCTATTCTGCGGATGATCTGTAATCACGAATTTTAAACTGAGTTCTCTTTGGAGGAAAAATGAAAAAACTTAAAGTACTTCTGCTTGCTCTCGCTCTCGTTTCCCTGCTCGTTGCTCCGGGATTGGTCAAGGCTGAAACCCTGATGATGGCTACCACCACCAGTACAGACAATACCGGCCTGCTGGATGATCTGGCTCCTATGTTTAAAAAGGATACCGGTATTGAATTGAAGTGGACTGCTGTCGGAACCGGTAAAGCTCTCAAAATGGGCCAGAACTGCGATGTTGACGTGCTCATGGTACATGCTCCCGCTGCTGAGCAGAAATATGTTGATATGGGCGCGCTCAAAGATCGCCGCGAAGTAATGTACAACGACTTCGTCATTATCGGTCCTGATTCCGATCCCGCAGGCGTTAAAGGCCTTCCCGTTGTGGAGGCCATGAAAGCTATTGCCGATTCCAAGGCTGCTTTTGTAAGTCGTGGCGACAATTCCGGTACCAACAAAAAAGAAATTTCCCTCTGGAAAGTTGCAGGAATGGCTGTTCCCGATAAAGCCAAATGGTACATCCAGACCGGACAGGGCATGATCAAAAGTATCACCGTTGCTGAAGAACGTGATGCCTACATTATGACTGACCGCGGTACCTACATTAAATACAGTGCTAACAAGAACGGTTCCCCTGAACTGAAAGTTCTGGTGGAAGGCGACAAGTCTCTCTTCAACCAGTACAGCGTATTGGCTGTTGATCCTGCGAACTGCAAGAACGCTAAGTACGAACTGGCTACCAAGTTCTCCGAGTGGATGGCTTCTCCCAAGACCCAGAAAGCAATCGGCAACTTTAAACTGCTCGGTAAAAAACTCTTCATTCCTAACGCAAAATAAGTCGTAATTTTTTATGAGTGGAGCTTAATATAAGCTCCACTCATAAAAATCACCCTCTTTTATAATAAGCTTCACTCTTGTTATCGGAAGCCTCGTTTGGTATTATTAGGATTGCTGTAAAAGAGAGGGTTTAATATTATATGGATTTTATTTTTAACGGTTTCTGGCAGGCGTTTGTGCTTCTGTTTTCCGCTGACCCGGAAACCTATTCCGCTATCTATACCACCATCTGTGTGACTACCATTTCCATCAGCGCAACCCTGATTTTCGGTGCGCCGTTGGGATTTCTTCTTGGCTATCATGAATTTCCCGGTAAAAGGGTTATACGCCTTATTACCGATACCCTGCTTTCTTTTCCCACTGTTGTTATCGGGCTGCTGGTTTACGCTATGCTTTCCCGCAGGGGGCCTATGGGCGAGATGGAGCTTCTTTTTAGTATTCCCGGCATCGCTGTAGGGCAGACTTTGCTTGGATTGCCTATTGTCATTGCCATGATGGCTACGGCGGTGGAGAATCTTGATCTGCGCCTCAAGCAGACTCTGCTGACCCTTGGAGCTTCGCACGGGCAGATTTTACGCACTACTCTCTGGGAGGCCCGCTACAGCCTCATGCTTGCTGCCGCCGCCGCTTACGGACGCATTGTTTCCGAAATCGGTATTTCCATGATGGTCGGGGGTAACATCAAGTGGCATACCCGGACCATAACCACCGCCATCGCCCTCGAAACAGGCAAGGGAGAATTCGCCATGGGCATTGCTTTGGGGCTGGTGCTTATGATTATTGCTTTTGCGGTTAATTATTCCATGTCCGGAGTCAGAAAAAGGGCGGGCCAGTAATGAAGGATTTGTTCAGGCTCGAAAATGTCTGTCAGCGTTATAACGGCCGGCAGGTGCTCGCCCTTAAGGAATTTTCAGTTGGCGAAGGGGCAATTGTCGGCTTGGCCGGGCATAACGGCAGCGGCAAGAGTACCCTGATGCGTATGCTTGCTTTTCTGGAAAGTCCGGATTCAGGTAAAATTTTCTATGATGGCAGGGAAGTTGAGGAACCGGAGTTGGGTTTACGTCGTGAAGTTACCATGCTTACGCAGGAGCCCTACCTGCTCACGAGGTCGGTAGAAGCAAATGTTGCTTACGGACTTGAACTGCGTGGTGAAAAGAATATTCACGACAGGGTTTGCGATTCCCTGATTCAGGTTGGATTGGACCCGGATAAATTCATGCATCGTAACTGGTTTGAGCTTTCCGGCGGAGAAGCGCAGAGGGTTGCCCTTGCCGCACGTCTGGTTTTGAATCCACGGGTGTTGCTCCTTGATGAACCCACAGCCAGTCTTGACTTTGAATCGACGCAACTGATCCATGAGGCTTCGGTCTCTGCCCGTGAAGAGCATGGCACCACCCTTGTTATTGTCAGCCATGATCACCTTTGGTTGGAAGAGGTTTCCGATACCATTTATCGTCTGGAAAGCGGTCAGCTGGCCGGTTGATGCTCAGGTTCCAGCAGGTCGTTCACGGTTTTTACCGGCGAAAAAGTGCTTAATGGCACTTCAACAAAAATTGTAGTCCAGTCGGCCATGGCTCCGTTCCATAGTCCGGGCAGTTCCATTGCTTTCAATTCTTTTCCATCTTTTGATTTTACTGAAATAAATCCGGAATCCTTATCAATTCTTTCGAGCAGGTTGAAAGGTTTGCCTTCGCAATCACGCAGTCCGCAGACAATGTCTACCGGGTTGAAGTGCGTTGCGCTGCTTAAGCATTCTGCCTGATTCGGATCATCAAGATCTACCTGATTTTTTTCCACAATCTGCCTTGCCGGAATACCGTCCGGTCCAGCTACCCAGAATGGTCCGCCACCGGGTTCTCCCGTATTTTCAACCATCCCGCAAACCCTGATTGGGCGGTTGAGCTTGGAGAGCAGCCACTTGGACTTATCTTCTTTCGACATTGAGCCGTATGAGTCAGGCAGCGGTATGGAGAGGCGGTCAATGATGAATTTTTCTATGGCGTTTAGCCCGTCTTTTTCAAGGGTTTCTTGTTTGATGCTATGGACGTGGCTGAAAATTTTATTTTGCAACTCTACCAATAACCCGCCGATAATTTGCTTGTACTCGATGGTGTCGGACTTCAGATGATCCGGAGCAACGTTGTCGATGTTTTTCAGGAAGACTATGTCACCCTGTAAGTCGTTCAGATTCACCAGCAGGGCCCCATGTCCGGCAGGTCTGAAAAGCAGCCGGTCGTCGTTTGTACGGAACCCTTCTCCCCTGAGGTCAACGGCGATGGTATTGGTCTGTTTGCTTTGTTTTGAGTATGAAATTTGGAAGTCCATTTCCGGGTAGCGCATTAAAATTTTGGAGATGTGCTTTTCAATTCTTTCCCTATGTTCTGGGGGGACAGTGAAATGAGCACGGACTCTGTTCTTTTCATCTCGGGCATATTCCATAGCTTCGATAATATGTTCTGCAAAAGGGGTTCGGGAATGGTCGGAATAACTGTGGAACGGGATTAATCCTTTGGGCAAACCTCCGTAGTTCAATCCTTCCGGGCTGAGGACGTAGTGCAGGATGGTCCTGAAATCCATGGTCCGGCATGCGTTGTCCAAGTCTACTCCATTATCGGCCATTAGTCTTTCCAGCTCATCATGGAATGCAAATTTTTGCAGTGAAGCAATAAAAGTGCGGCAAAAGGTGACGTTTTCATCGCTGCTTTCGAGAGTGGGGATTTCGTCTTCAGTGGAATTGTAGACGGCGAGCAGGGATTTGAACATGCGTGTGGCTGCTCCTGATGCCGGTACAAATTTGGATACCCGTCCTTTTTTTAGAGCCTGTTTGAAAAAATCTACCAGTTCTCGTCGTTCACGGTCATTTACGATGCTTATTCCGTCATCGGGCGTGCACGGTCTGATTAGCGGGGTGCTCGGAAAGCCTGCACGGAATCTTTGTATCTGTTCTACTATCTTGTCTTCAGCTACACCGCTGTTAATTACCTGTTGGATAACTTTTTCAGCTTCCTTAAGTAATGTTTCCAGAGTTTTGGTACTGTTTTTATGGTCTGAAGATTTCATCCGGATATCTCCTGCAATAGAATGAGTTTATTTCGTTTGATGTCTTTTTATCATAAATTTATTTTGATTATAGTGTTTATAGCATTTTGTGCTGAAGGGCGCCACAACAGTACTTCAAAATGTACTTTCTTTTTCTGTTCGCAATGATTTCAAGTGGATTTAGCCCCCTCAAGCTGTTATCCTATGCATAATTCCCGTAGCAGCAGGAGGAGTCATGAAAAAAAGCAGCTTCAAGGTCCAAAAAAAGAATGATCGCAAGAGCCTTACCGAGGATATCAGGGACCATGTTATTTATTCCCTGAGCAAGGAAGTAAAGGACGCCAGTGAATGGGATGCGGGCAAGGCCCTTGCTCTGGCTTTACGTGACCGGCTGGTGGAGCGGATGATCGGGACCCGTGACCGCTATCGCAGGGTGAAAGCCAAGCGCATGTATTATTTTTCCATTGAATATTTGCTGGGTCGTTGTCTTGGTAACTCACTGTGCAATATGGAACTGCTTGATCTGTGCGAGGATATTTTCAAGGATCTCGGTTACGATTTGGATGAGGTCAGGGCCAGTGAGCGGGACCCGGCCCTTGGCAACGGCGGACTCGGCAGATTGGCGGCTTGTTTTCTTGATTCTCTGGCAACCCTTGACCTGCCCGGCTGCGGTTACGGAATTCATTACGAATACGGTCTGTTCCGGCAAGCGATCCATAACGGGTATCAGAAAGAACTTGCTGACTACTGGATGAAAGAAGGTATGCCGCTTCAGATTGCCCGTCCTGACCAATCAGTTATAGTTCCTCTTTACGGAAGGGTGGAGAATGCAGTTACTCCCAGCGGTGACTATTTGCCCATGTGGGTGGATTGGGATGATCTTATCGGTGTTCCGTACGATATTCCGATTGTAGGGTACGGTGGAAAGACTGTTAATTATTTGCGTTTGTTTGCTGCAAGGGCGTCTGAGAATTTCGATATGGGTATCTTTAACCACGGAGATTACATCAGGGCTGTGCAGCGCAAGATTGAGTCCGAGATGGTTTCCAAGGTGTTGTATCCTACAGAGTCAGTTTCTTTTGGTAAGGAGTTACGGCTGGTTCAGGAATATTTTCTTGTGGCTTGCGGCTTGCGTGATATAACGCGCAGGTTTATGGCTCAGAATAAAAACTTTGAAGAATTTGCAAATTACGTTGCCATTCAGCTTAACGATACCCATCCGGCCCTGACTGTTGTTGAACTGATGCGCTATCTGGTGGATGAGCGGCGAATTGAATGGGAGAAAGCATGGGAGATTACCCGTGCCACCTGTGCCTACACTAACCATACCTTGCTGCCGGAAGCTCTTGAATTGTGGTCCGTTTCCCTGATGGAAAAAGTCCTGCCGCGCCACTTGCAGATTATCTATGAGATTAACAGCCGTTTTTTGGAAAAGGTTGAGGGTAAATATCCCGACGACACTGAAAAAATGCGGCGTATGTCTCTGATTTGTGAAGATGGGGTGAAGAAGGTGCGCATGGCCAATCTGGCAGTGGTTGGTTCACATTCGGTGAACGGTGTATCCGAACTCCATTCAGAATTAGTCAAAACCCGTTTGTTCCCAGATTTTTACGAGCTTGAGCCTAAGAAGTTTAACAACAAAACCAACGGGGTTACCCCGCGACGCTGGATGCTTAAGGCCAATCCTCCGCTTTCCGCGCTGCTGACCGAGACCCTTGGAGATGGTTGGATTACAGATTTGAATCAGCTGCGCAAATTGGAAGGCCATGTTAATGAAAGTGAATTCTGTAAGCAATTCATGGCGGCCAAACGGACCAATAAGGTCAGGCTGGGTAATTTTATCAACGCTACGTTGGACATCAATATTTCTCCGGATGCAATTTTTGATATTCAGGCCAAGCGTATCCATGAATACAAACGACAGCTACTGAATGTTCTTCATATCATGCATCTCTATCTTGAACTGGTGGATAACCAAGTAGAGCCTTCATGCGCTCGCGTATTTGTCTTTGCGGGTAAGGCCGCTCCGGGGTACTGGGAGGCCAAGCAGATTATCAAACTGGTTCATTCTGTGGCGGATGTGGTTAATAATGATCTTCGCGTTAAAGGTTTGCTCAAGGTGGCTTTTGTGCCTGATTACCGGGTTTCCCTTGCAGAGAAGATCGTTCCGGCCTGTGATGTGAGTGAGCAGATTTCAACCGCCGGGACCGAGGCTTCGGGAACCGGAAATATGAAGTTTGCCATGAACGGGGGCTTGACCATAGGTACTTATGATGGGGCAAATATTGAGATGCTGGAAGAGGTGGGAGATGATAATTTCTATCTTTTCGGGCTGAAGCAGGAAGAGGTGGAAAAATCCCTGCGTGAAGGCAGTTACCATCCCCGTGAAATATACAATCATAGCCCGGAAATCAGGCAGGTCTTTACTGCTTTGCTCGAGAATAGATTCTCTCCCCATGAGCCTGATCTGTTCCGCTGGATAGTTGATAAACTGCTCACTGATAATGAGCAGTATATGCATCTGGCTGATTTTAAATCATATTCCGATGCCCAAAAAAGAATTGATAAGGATTATGCCGACAGGGAGCTTTGGGCTGGAAAGGCTATTCTAAATACCGCACGTATGGGTAAGTTTTCAACCGACCGGACCATGCGCGAGTATGCGGAAGACATCTGGAAAATTAAATCGGTAAAAGGGTAATCATAGATCAGGTAAAAAAAAGGGCAGGGATCGTTCGTGTAAACGATCCCTGCCTATTCTTTTTATTTAGGCTGCTTGATTTTTTTGAGTCGTACGGCTGTTCCGTAGCAGGAGTAAAATTTATCTCCTTCAGGATGGAATGAAACAGATTCCCTGTAACATACAATCGCATCCGCATTGGCGTCTATTGCCTGTGCGATGAGGCCGTAGAAGGCATTGTCAAAGTTGTAGCTTCGGCAGACAATCAGACCGAATGTTCCCAGAACTTCTCTGTTGGGAACCTCTTCAGTCGTCACTATTTTTACGTTTCCGCCCAGATAAAGGTTGCGGGCCATATCAAGACGCTGGTCTTTTTTGGCATCCTCAATGGTCCTGCTAGTCTTGCGATTGGGGCTTCCGAACATTAACGCCATATTTGAAATCCTTTTTTACGGTCAAGTTTGATTGCTGATTTCTGCCTCAAATATAAATTTATTTCAACTAAATGAAAGTGCAGAACCTTAATAATTGAGAAAAATCAGGCAAAATCTTTTTCCAGCAACGAAATATCTTTATAGAGTAAGTTCAGCCTTTCAGTTGTATTTTTAAGGGCCAGTTCAGCCTCCTTCTTCAAGTCCGACTTGCAGGCTTTTTCCAGATCAAGGGCTGCCATGGCAAGTTGCCCGGCGGATATGTTCGCGGCTGAGCCTTTCAGGGTGTGAGCTTTATCTCCAGCTTCCTTGAGTTGGTCGGCTTGTAGAAGTTTTTGCACATCTGTACTGAATTCAGTGTTGTAATCCCTAAAGTTGCGCAGAATGCTGACTAGAATTCCCATGTCTCCGCCGATGCGTTCCAGAACATCAGAGATGTCTATCTCATGACATCTTATATCATCTGAATCAGTGTTTGGCG
Source organism: Marinifilum sp. JC120 (assembly GCA_004923195.1). NCBI lineage: Bacteria > Pseudomonadati > Bacteroidota > Bacteroidia > Marinilabiliales > Marinifilaceae > Marinifilum > Marinifilum sp. JC120. The sequence goes on from RDSB01000007.1 coordinate 138,900, forward strand.
GTGTTTGTGGTGCTTCTAATGCCGCGGGCTGAGCAAGTCTTTTTTGCTGTTTGAGATGGGTACGGATGGTGCTGAACATCTGCTCTTTATCAATGGGCTTAGGAATATAGTCGTCCATGCCGGAGGCAAGGCATTTTTCTTTATCGCCGCGCATGGCATGGGCGGTCATGGCGATGATGGGCAGATCTTTCATGCTGAGAGCATTGCGGATTATTTCAGTTGCTTCATAACCGTCCATTTCCGGCATTTGGATATCCATAAGAACAATGTCGTAGCCTGATTCCTGTACCATTTTTACTGCTTCAGCTCCGTTGGGCGCAGACACAATTTCAATTCCAGTGGGTTCGAGTATCTGTTCGGCTACCTGCTGGTTGATGGGATTATCTTCCACAAGTAGCATCCTGAAGCCTTTGAATTCATTTTCAATGGGTTGAGACGGTTCGGTGAAATCTTTTTTGGGAGCCTTGTAACCGAAGATTTCCATTATGGAGTTGAACAAAGATGCCTGTTTGAGTGGTTTACTCATCATCCTGTTAATTTGCGCATTCTGTGCTTTGGCAATAGCTGTATTCATCTCAGTGGCGGTGATCATCATTATGGGCAGTTCTTTTGTGTCATATGTTTTGCGGATTTCAATGCTTGCTTCATCTCCGCTTATGCCGGGGAGTTTCAGGTCGATGATAACCAGTTTGAATTGATTGTCTTTATTTTCTTCAATGAGTTTCAGAGCCTGTTCCGCGTCCGGGACGCTGGTAGGTTGAAAACCGAATTGTTTGAGATATCGCACAAGTACACTGCGGACTGCAAAGTTGTCGTCCACCACCAGAATCGGTGTGTTTTTAAGTTTCTGTGGTACTTCAAAGTCTACAGAGGATGGTTCAACTGCTACATCGGGAGTAATGGTGAAAAAGAAAGTACTGCCTTCTTCCGCTCTGCTGCGGAACCAGATATTTCCACCCATGAGATCGACAATGCGTTTTGAGATGGAAAGTCCCAGTCCAGTTCCTCCGTATTTACGGGTTGTGGAGCCATCCGCCTGTTTGAAGGCTTCAAACAGATAGGGCTGCACTTCTTTGGGAATACCTATTCCCGTATCTTTGATGGCAAATACAATTTCAGCCTTGTTGGCGTTAATCTGGTCGGCGGAGACAGTGATGATGATTTCACCTTTGTTTGTGAATTTAAATGCGTTCGCTGTGATATTAACCAGCACCTGACGCAAACGCAGGGGGTCTCCGATAATTCGCTGAGGAACATCCGGGCGGATATCAATCACCAGTTCTGTTTGTGAGGCAACCATCTGCTCTACAAAAAGATCGCTGATGTCGTGGATGAGCTGGTGAAGATTGAAATTTACTTCTTCGAGGCTGAGTTTTCCGGCTTCGATCTTTGAAAAGTCGAGAATATCGTTTATTAGTCGCAGCAGAACTTTTCCTGAGCTGATGATAATTTTTAGAAATTCCCGTTGTTTGCCCGAAAGACTGGTCTCCATAGTCAGATCGGCCATACCTATGATGGCGTTCATGGGGGTGCGGATTTCATGACTTACATTAGCCATGAATTCACTTTTGGATTTTGATGCGGCTTCTGCATCGTCCTTGGCTATTTCAAGTTCCTGGTTGATGATTTTTAGTTCTCGGTTACTGTTTTCAAGATTTTTGTTGCTCTGGTGTATTTTTTTCTGCAACTGGCCACTGTACTGCTTGAGCTTCAAATCCTGTTCTTCAATTTGTTGCAGCATGTTATTGAAGTTTTTAATAAGGCTTTCCATTTCCCCTTTGCATTGGATTTTGACCCGGGCACTATAGTTCTTATCCAGCGAAATTTGCCGTGCTGTCTGGCTTAATTTGGTGATGGGCGAAATGAGGATTCTGCGCATGGTTACAAAAAGCGCGAGGTTGATCAGGATAACCAGAAGCATGGTCCGGAGCAGGGAACTCAGCAGGGATTGGTATAACTCATCCTCAATGAATTTGGGAGAAAGAAAGATTTCTACGGCGCCGATAGGCTGGTTCATTATAGAAATTTCAGCTTTGCGTTTTACGAATTTGCCGGTGGGCCAGGTCGCGAAATTAATTATACTCCATGTTTCATCCCGGATCTTTCCAGCAAAAACATTACTGCCGTTGTCTTCGGTAACCAGAATGGCCTTGATGCGTTTGTCATTCATTTCTGAGAGCAGGATACGGTTGATGGCGGCTTGATCAACGTTCCAAAGCGGAGTAATCAGGGATTCGGAAAGTCTTTCAACCAGCCCGTCAGCTTTTTGGTTCAGCTCTTTCAGCATGTTACTACGCATGGAGCTGTAGTCGTACGCACCTGAAACAAAGAATGAAATCAGGGAGATGAAAACAATCAGAACTCCGATTCTGGTTTGTACTTTGTCGATTTTTAACAATTTTAATCCATTGGTTGACTAATTGGCCCAAATTTTAGCGTTACGGTTATATAGATAGACAACTGTTTAGCATTCCAGCATATTCAGTGCAAGGTAAAGAGTCTTGACGGGGGATAATTATTTGCCCTTCGGCAATGGACAAGCAGTCTTTCAAACGATAGAAACTCTCCATTCCAAATATTTAAGGACGGATATGAAGCAATGAAAATAGCTCTGTTACAGCTCAACCTGACAGTTGGCGATCTTGAAGGGAACGTGGAACTTATCCTTGATGGAATTAAAAGGGCTGCTGAGTGCGGCGCAAGGCTCTGCCTTACCTCCGAGCTTGCCCTGACCGGATACCCTCCGCGGGATCTGCTGCTGAATGCGGATTTTGTCTGCCGGTGCCGTGAAGCTGTTTCCGAAATTTCCCGGCGTATGCCCGAAGGTATGGCTCTGCTGGCCGGAGGAGTGGACCTTAATCATGAGGGAGTCGGCAACCCTTTGCGCAATAGTGCATGGCTGATCGAGCATGGGGCCGTGCCCAAGGTTTTTTATAAATGGCTGCTGCCAACCTATGATGTCTTTGACGAGCAGCGTTATTTCGAGCCTGCGGAAAACATAAATTTCTTTGAATTTGACGGTTTGAAAATCGGGGTGACCATCTGTGAGGATGTCTGGAATGACCGTGAGATCCGTAACGGAAGGCGTTACGGTTGTAATCCCATTCCGCAGATTATGGATATGAATCCGGATGTGCTGGTCAATCTTTCTGCTTCACCATTCAATATCGGTAAGCAGAAGATTCGTGAAAAGCTTCTCGGCGATATTGCTTCCAAATATAAAGTTCCGGTTTTTTATGCCAATCAGGTCGGCGGTAATGATGATCTGGTTTTTGACGGGCGCAGTTGTGCTTTCAGCACAGAGGGTAATCTACTTGCGCGCGGTCACAGCTTCAAAGAAGATGTCGTCATTGTTGAATCCGATTGTTCGGCAGGGCGTATTGAGGAAGATGATTTTTGTGAGGAAGCCGAGGCTTGGCAGGCTATGGTGCTCGGGCTGCGGGATTATCTGGGTAAGACCGGGTTCACTAAAGTGGTGCTGGGACTTTCCGGCGGTATTGATTCAGCCTTGACCGCAGCAGTCGCTGCTGAGGCCCTTGGAGCCGAGAATGTAACCGGGGTGCTCATGCCGTCGCCTTATTCCAGTAAGGGCAGTGTTGATGATTCGCTTGATCTGGTAAAAAATATCGGTATCAACTGTACCACCATTCCCATCGACAAACTCATGGGTCAATTTGAGGAAGCTCTTGCTCCTACTTTTGAAGGGTTACCCGCCAACGTGACGGAAGAGAATATCCAGTCTCGTATTCGGGGTAATCTTGTTATGGCTATTTCAAATAAGCTGGGTGCGTTGCTGGTCACCACCGGAAACAAGAGTGAACTGGCAGTTGGCTATTGCACCATTTATGGGGATATGGCCGGGGGACTGGCTGTTATTTCAGACCTCTACAAGACCCTTGTTTTCCGGGTCTGCCGTTGGCTCAACGAGCAGGGCAGGGGCGAAATCATCCCGGTGGCGATTATTGAGAAACCGCCGTCTGCGGAACTGCGTCCGGGCCAGAAGGATGAGGATTCATTGCCCTCTTACGATGTGCTAGACCGCATTATCGAGCTTCGGGTCGAGGGCCATAAAGCAGAGAGTGAAATCATTACTGAAACAGGATTCGACCCGGAAACTGTCCAGTATGTCCTGCGGCTGATCAGGATTTCAGAATTTAAGCGTAAACAGGCTGCACCGGGACTAAAGATTACGTCCAGAGCCTTTGGCACAGGATGGCGCATGCCGATAGCTTGCAGGTTTACCGGGTAGGTGTATCTGCGCTGAAAAAGTTTTGTGACGGATATATTTTGCCCATCAAGTCCTTTTGCGTGGATTTGATGGGCATTTTTTATATTTTCCCGGTCTCGTCTTCCATAAGCTCAGCGCAGATTTGCAGCCATTCAGGAAGTTTGTGGCTGAATTCGTTTTGTTCCAGCCATTCGGCGGAAAGCAGGTGAGGCGCATAATCACTGTTTTTGACCCGTAATTCGTGGTCAAATGAGTTGGCTACATGGATGGCTACGGCGGGACTCAAATCCACGCTGCCCAGCCGCTGCGGTTCGTGGTGGCAGTATATGGCTTCGATAATGTCTTCATCAAATCCCCAGATGGCCAGCAGGTAGGCTCCAACTTCCGCGTGGGTGAATCCGAGGATATCCTTTTCCGCCTCCTGAACCGGGAGATTGTCTTCGCGTACTATACTCAGGATGGTTCCGTATTCCTCCGGATAGGAAGTGGCAAGTACCAACTTACCTATATCGTGAAGGAATCCGGCAAGAAATGTGTGTTCGGCAAGTTCGTTGCTGCCGCCTTCTGCTTTAACTATGGCACGGGCCATGAGAGCCGTGTACTGGCAATGCTTACCCAGTTCTTCAATGGAAAAATCTATTTTGTCAGATCCCTTTGAATTAAACAGGTGTATTCCAAGCACCAGACCCTTGAGGTTATCCAGTCCCAGCAGGGTCACGGCTTGTTCCGGTTTTGTTACCTTGGAATAAAGCCCGAAAAACGGAGAGTTGACCAGCTTGAGCAATCCGGCGGTCATGCTCATGTCTTCGCCTATCATTTTACCGATATTGCTGATCAGCACATCATCTTTGCCGAGTTCCCTTTCAAGCTTCATGAAAAGGTCGGGCATGGAAGGAAGATCTTCTATGGAGGCAATAGCTTTGGCGGCTCTCTCATTAAGGAATATATTTTTCAAGCGTAGGCTTTTCTTGATTTTTGCGATCAGTTCAGAGCCAACATAAGGCTTTGTAATGAATTGGTGGGCGTAACCGATATATTGCAGGCAGTTTTCGGAATTAATCGATTCGGAGATTATGAAGCGTATACTTCCGGGTTGTCTGTTTTTGATCTCTTCAAGCAGTTCATGCCCTTGAAAACCATCAACGCAGAAATCAGAAGCAATAACATCGAAAGGGCAGGTACGCAGAAAGTCCATTGCTTCTTCTGCTGTAGATGCGAACTGTATATTCCATCTTTTTTTCATGGTAGACAGGTTTTTCTCAAGATACTCGAGTTGTGATTTGTCTGCGTCAATAAAGAGAATGTTTTTTGAGCGGCTCATAGTTATCTCCGAAAATCTGAAATGTATTGGATGTATAGTCGGTTGTACCTTTTTTTACTGATATACGATAGCACGGTCTATGGATTTTGGAAAATAAAAAACCCCGCTTCGGGTTGTCCAAAGCGGGGTCGGTCGTATCTGAAGTTGGCAGTTATTTCTTTATCAGCAGATAAGGCCGGTCGGAGATGAATTGTTCATTGATTACCGAGATCCCTTCAGGAGGATTCTCCCAACGGTCATAGTATTTTTTCTGCATGACTAGAATGACATTATCCTTTTCTGCGAGAACCTTTTCAATCTCTTCAATATCGCTGGTTTCGTGAATATTGGTCCCGGCGTAGAAGGAGAATATACCGGAATAGATCTTATGGGCCAGCGGATAACTGCCTTCTTCGACGTATTCCTTCATGATTTCACCCGTCTGGCGGGGACTCATGAGCGGATCAAGTGAGGGCAGGGTCTGCAATGCCAGCGGCTGGAGCCAGATGACCATGGCGGCGGTCATAACCAGAAGTCCTTTGTACGCCCCGGATTCCTTGATTTTGAGCAATGCAAGTCCGGCAAGTCCCATGATCAGCACGGTAAAGGAAAGTCCGTTCAGGGTGACATCAAAGGGAATGAGCACTTCTGCAAAAGGGGTCGCTACAGCAAGAAGCAGGTAGAACCCGGCTATAGCAGTCCAGAGTTTTTTGGAATTGATGACCGGTTTCTGTCCATCCTCACCGAGCAGTCCGCGTGCGGTCAGCATGGCTAGAGGAGCGAAAAGGGGCAGGATGTAGATCAGTACCTTGATGCTCAAGCAGGTAAGCATAATGAAGCCACTGATGAACATGATCCAACCCCAGTCCCGTCCGTCATTGGAGTTATTTTTGCGGTCGGCAGTGACTTTTACCCAGTGATCGACGCTGAAGATCTTTTTCAGCGGTACTGCGAAGATAGCCAGAGTCCACGGCAGCCATGCCAGCGGGAAGGCGATCAGGTAGTACTGGAAAGGCTCTTCGTGATGGAACGAACTTACCGCGCGTTGGTAAATCTGTTTGTAAAAGATATTATGGATAAAGGAAGACCCGTCCACGAGGATAGCACCAACAATCCATGCCAGCAGGATTGCCAGCAGGATGCCCAGCCCTTTGAGTAGTCCTTTGTCGCGCAGAAGCTTGATTTTGCCTTTCCAGATCAGGAAGCAAGTTGCGGTGAGCAGAGGAAAAATAAGTCCCAAGGGACCTTTGGTCAGGGTTGCTATACCCATGAAAGCGAAGGCCCAGATGAAGTACCTGCCGGAATCGCGGTTCTGAAATCCTTTGAATAGACAGATGTTGGCCCAGAGAATGAAGCCTCCGAAGAGCAGGTCCATCCTTGAATAGTGGGCAATGCCGATGAAGAAAATGTTGCTCAGCAGCACCAGTCCGGTGGCAAGGGATGTTTTGCGCCCGCAGCCCAGAGTGCGGGCAAAGCTGACAGTGGAAATCAGGAAGAATGCCGCAGAAAGTGCCGAACCGAGGAAGAAGACACTGGTGCCGTCTGCCGGGGTCAAAGTGTCGATGAGTGACAGGAACCAGAAGTATACTGGTGGTTTATCCGGGTAGGCAACGCCGTTCAGATACATTACAAGCCAGTGTCCGGCGTCCTTCATCTGGTGGTAAACGTCGGCGTAGCGGACTTCATCGGAAAACCACAGGGAACGGTAGTCCATGGTGAAGATGGATTGCAGGAAGAGTATGAACAGGACACTGAGCCATGGATTGGCTTCCATGATGTCCCAGATGAATGGTCTTTTTTCATAGCGCATGGGCTAGTCCTCTTTGGAAAAAAGGTGAATGGCGAATCCGGCCACTGATCCAAGCATCCAACCGCAGAAAACATCGCTGGGGTGGTGCCAGTTCAGGTAGATGCGGCTGAAAGCCACGGCTGCGGCAAAAGTGCCCAGCCCCAAGGTCAGCAGCAGGTTCCGGTAGCGTAGAATCAAGGGCAGGCTTGCCCCGTAAATTTCACATGTATGGCCCGAAGGCATGGAGTGGTAAGCCCCCCGTGTTGACATAGGCTCGAAGAACGTACCTTCGCCGGGGCGGGGCTTGCCGATGGCGATTTTTAGAAAGCGCACGGCGATCAGGCTAACAGCCAGCTGTACGCCGATAAATACAAGTGCGAAACGTAGCCGCGATTTATCGGTCTTGCGCTGCTTAATGCCCGTGATCAGAAACCAGAGGTAGATGGGGTAAAAGCAGGCGTTACCCCAGTTGGTAACTATTTTGGCAAAGGATTTCATATCCGGGTGGGCCTGCGCATGAGCATCAAAAAATGCCAGCACTTCCGCTTCGTTGCCGAAGTTAAAATAAAGGGCTGCAAAAATAAGCAGCAGGGGGAGGGAACCCAGAAAATAGTGGCAGAGGGTCAGGTTTCTATGAATGAAAGAATTCAATTACCTACTCCCCGCAGTCCTTGGACTCCTCCGCGGATTCTTCCTTGGCAGGAACATCTTCCGGGTGCTTGTCCGTGGTGAATTTATACCATGTATCCTTGTCCGTGTGCAGGTCTTCGAGTACTTCGGAAAGTTTTTTGCCTTCCTTTTTCCAGTACTTGTAACTGTGGTCCGGGCAGGAGAACGGAATAACCAGTGTGCCGTCTTCCATGAGATAGGGCATGTCTTGCTTAGTGTCACTCATGGGCACGGTTTACACTTTGACGGGAGAGGATTCAAGGGAATCTTTAAAGGAGGTGTTATTTGAAAATTGTGAACAAAGCTGAGGCCTGTTGCCATGAACATATGATTCAGGTAGTTGTTTTATTTTAAAATAAAGACATAGCTGCTACTTACTGTATAAGGCAGTTCCTGTGGAGAAATATTTTGAAATACGATTTGATTAAATGTCTAGATGATATTGAATATGGAGCGGTTCTTCTGATTTACGGAACCGGAGAAACCGGGCAGGAATTGTTTGCTGTATTAAAGAAAAAGAGACCGGACGTTACGGTTAAATGTTTTATGGACAGTTATAAAGATTCCGGCGGAATTCGGTCTATTCCGATAGTAAATGTTTCTGAGATAGGCCGTTTCAGTGTAAGCAATGTTGTCATAGCTTCCATGTTTTATGAAGAAATTGCGAAAGAGCTTGAGGATCGCGGCTGTCTAGATTTTTCCGTTTTTTTGAAAAAGGATAATTCCATCAATATATATAATGATTTGGTTTCTATAGATATGGATAGGATGTTTATGCTTGATGAACCCCCAAGCGTGTTTATGGAGGATGTTTATTATATATTCAATCTTGGTTCTGGGCTGGACGCTGAGAAAAGGTTGCTTAATATCATTGATTGTAAAGATCTGTCAGGTGCCAAACATTCCTTTTTAACAGTGCTTGATTATGATTATGAGGCAATTTTCAGTAGCAAAATTGATCATCAAGGATGTGATGAATTTTGCATAATTGATTACGATGGCAGAAGGTCGCAGCTTATCGGGATGGCAGAATATATAACGAATTCTTTGGGTAAACAGGTTTCAATTTATAAACGACCATATCCTCTGAGGAATTTTTCAGTTGTTGAAGGAAAAAAAATATTATTTCATGAAATATGTAAAAATGCTCTTTCCAGCACGGTTGAGATTATTAAACAGGTAGCTACAAAGCATCAGGAGCATCGTGTGCGCTTCAAGGAGCAACGTAATTTTGGTGATATATGTGATCCCTTCTTTGAAGAGTATACTCGATTTGCAATAGTTCGAAATCCTTACGAAAGATTAGCCTCTATATACTCACATATAATGCGGGAAGCGCCAGATGCTTTTCTTTATCCCGTTTTAAAAAAAAATATTCCGAATTTTAATTTTGAATCCTTTTGCAAGTTTATCGCGGAATGTCCGGATGAATTTTCCGATGTACATTTTATGTCCCAGACCGCCCACCTAACGTTGGCGGGAGGGTTGAGGAAAGATTTAACCTTGTTGCGAATGGAAAATTACGCTGAAGATGTTACGGATTTTTTTGCTAGCATCGGGGAGGATATAGAAGTTCCTCATAAGAATGTATCCCGCCCGAACGAAGTTGACTACATTAAAGACTATTACACTCCAGAGTTAATCAAACTAGTCAATGAACGATATAAAGATGATTTTATTAATTTCGGGTATGAGTTTTTGTAAGTTTTTAAATAGGCTTTAAAAGCGAAAGTCCCTTGCAGCGGGCAGGTGCTGCAAGGGACTTTCTTATGATGAATTAACTTACTGGACGTTGTTGTCAGACTGACCCTTTCAGGCCGCCTTGCGGTTTGCGGACACATTCATGGCCCGGTCCATGTGGCGGACTTTGGTCAGAATTTTTTTGACGATCCGCTTGTAGTGAGGCAGATCCTTGGGCACGTAGCGCGACTTGGCCCTTGCCAGCCCTGCCATATCAAGAATTTCGTTATACAGGTAGGGCATGTAGAGCAGGTCCTGCCTGATGAAGAAATATACCTCATGGAGAGTCTTGTGGATTTCTTCCTGATTCTTGCCATGCTTGCGGAAAAGCTTTTCCAGCCGCTTGGTGACGTGATTCAGTGATGAGGTCCACTTGGGGCTGCGCGGGTCAAATGTCGGCATATTGCGTGGGGTGGCGGTCATGTTCATGGCGGTCTTGAAATGGTCCATGCTTCCCGGCACTGCGGAGAGCAGCCCTTCCATGTTGACCGCATGCATATCAACATTGCGGGTGCCTTCGATAACTGCACAGCCGCCGTAAAGGTTGAAGAACGGTGTGCGTAAATTTTTTATATCTTCTTCCATTTCACGCTTGGAAGTCATGTACTGGATAGTGGAGGTCAGTTTTTCGCCGTCTGCATTTTCCAGTTCCACCAGCATAGCCGAATTGTACTGGGCACCGGAGTTCTGGTGACCTGATGCGTGGGATACCTGACCTTTCCATGCGAAATCCTGTCCAACCATCAGGATATGGTTGAAGCCGCACCAGTCTAGAAATCTTGCCAGAGTGATACTGACGTTACTACCCGCATCGAAAACTTCCTCATGGTTGTTCAGAGCGAATGTTCCCAGTCCGCCGACGGTCCACATGGGGATGGTCGGTCCGGGATATGCGGCAAGCACTTCATGATCCAGCTTGGTGGAGTAGATGAGTGGGATATCCTTAGCCCATTCATGGTCCAGTTGATCATAAACTCTGCTCATGGAAGCGTTGTAGTCAATACCGATACAGAAGTGGGGCTTGATTCCGGTTTTCTGCACAGCGGGAAGACCCTGCAAAGAGGTGGTGAATATTGCTTGTCCCGGATTCTTAGCCAGTTCCGGTCCGAACTGAGTCAGAGAGGGACCGGCACCAAGAACTACCGCGCCCATGCCGCGTCCGGCTCCCTTGAGCGGGGTGATACTGCCGTCTTCAAGGATGCGTGAAAAGTTGTCCAGTTCGTTGCCGACCATGACGTCCTGTTTGAGACGCAGGGTGGTCATTTCCACGGTGAAGGATTCCATCTTGTTGCGGATGGTGGCGGACCAGCGTGCGTATTCCGGGCCGAGCTGCTGGCTGGCCATGTCCAGTCGCAGATAAATTTTACCGTATACGAATTGAAGGTCGAGGTCTTTAATGATACTCATCAAACTGTTTTCATCGACTGGGCAAAAATGGAGTTTTCCGGCTTCCATAAAAGGACGGTAGTCGGTCTGTCCCAGACAGGCGAGTATCATTTCGGGATTAGGGTCGGTAACAATGACTTTGTGGGTGTCGGGTGTGCTCATAAGTACCTGATTGAGTCCGTAGCCTACATTGCATCCGACAATGAAAGTTGCACTGGTTTCGGGCTTATCTTCGGCCTTCCAGCTTTTGTAGATCATGTTGGGCGTGACGGATTCAAACATCCCGATGCCGTTTTCCATTTTCCAGTCGAGAATGTCCCACTTATTCTGGAAGAGCGATTCATGTAATTTCTCTTCGTCAATATCCTGACTGCTCAGCCAGGCATAAAAGGGCGGGTTGTATGTTTGAAGAGCTTCGATGTTGTCTTTAAGAAAAGGATAGGCTGACATTTGTTCCGTCCTTGGCGACTGTTTTTATTAGCTGTAGCTTGTACCGGGTTCATTCCTTACCCCGGTTTACCAACCAGATTGATGATCTTCTGCTTTGTATTTGCAAAATGATTGCCAGAAATAAAAGGACGTGGCCTCTTTTTTTGTTTTCTTAAAGATAAATAGCTGAAAGGATTAAATAAAATGTTTGCGCGTGATATTCTTGAACTGGTCGGCGGAACCCCGCTTGTTGAAATGCGGGTGCTGAATCCCAATAAAAATGTCAAGATTCTGGCTAAGCTGGAAGCCATGAATCCCGGCGGTTCCATCAAGGACCGTGCAGCCGGGGCTATGATCCGTAAGGCTGAGAAGAGCGGGGAGCTGACCCCGGATAAAATCATCATCGAAGCTACTTCCGGCAATACCGGAATCGGGCTGGCCATGGCCTGTGCCGTGCGCGGTTACAAGCTGATGCTGATAATGCCCGAGACCGCTTCCGAAGAACGCAAGATGATTATGCGCGCCTACGGGGCCGAGATTATGCTCACCCCCGGCCACCTTGCCACGGACGGGGCCATTGAACAGGCTTATCGTTTTTACCGTGAGGAGCCGGGAAAGTACTTGCTCATGGATCAGTACAATAATGAAGCCTCCATCGAGGCTCATTATGATGGAACCGGGCAGGAAATCTGGGATCAAACCGACGGGAAAGTTACCCACGTTGTTGTTTGCCTCGGTACCACCGGAACGGTCATGGGCATCACCAAGCGACTCAAAGAGTTGAATAAAGATATCCAGATGATCGCGGTGGAACCCGAGCCGGGACACAAGATTCAGGGCCTTAAAAATATGCAGGAATCTTATCCTCCCGGCATTTACGATAAGCAGAAGCTTGATCGTATTATCCGGGTGCAGGATAACGACGCATTTGATGCCTGCCGCCGTCTTGCCAAAGAAGAAGGGGTGTTTGTAGGCATGAGTTCCGGTGCTGCCATGGCCGGGGCTGCTTTGATTTCTTCCGAACTTGAAGACGGGCTGGTGGTGACCATTTTTCCTGATGGCGGTGAGCGTTATCTTTCTACCCCTCTGTTTCGTCCGCAGGTACTCAAGGGACCGAAACTTTTTGACCAGAGCAGCGGCGAGGACCGGGTACTTTCCATCTCCGAGGCCGAAACCGGGCTTTTCACTATGGGACCGTCCTTTGATAATCCCTACGATCCTGAAGTGTTCCGGCGCGTAGTCCTGCTGGATGTGCTGGCCCGTCATCTTGAACGTGAGGGTGCCAAGGTTTCCGCGCTGGTGGGCCTTGCCGATCTTGAGGATCAGACTTTAGCTGCTTCCCGTGAACGGGGTGTGGACCGGGAATCTTTTTCCACTGAGGTTGCTACAGCCGTGCGCAAGGCCGCTCATCTGCTGGGTGTGCGCAAGTCTATGCGTTTTGAACGTGCTTCCGAATCCGTGGACCGCACAGTGGAGCTTTGTCGTGCTTTGTTGGCCCACGGTTTGGCTTACGAGAAGCTGCGTTCTGTATATTTCGACATCTCCCGTGACAAGGGCTACGGTCAGATGTCCAACATGGATATCGATAAGGTCAGTCTCGGCAAGACTGTAGATATGGATGATTATGTAAAAGAGAATCCGCGTGATTTCACTCTGCTCAAGCGTGCAACATTGCAAGACCTTAAACTCGGCGACATCATCGAGACCGAGTGGGGCAATGTGCGTCCCAGCTGGTTTATGCAGCAGGCCGTGACCGCTCTTGAAGGATTGCCCGGAGTAAGTCTCATGCTGGCCGGGGAAATTCACCGCTTTCCGCATCTGGATAACCTGCGCGCCATCTGGGCTGGAGCCGGGGTTTCCCCGCAGGCATGGATGGTGGCCCAGCCGGTACTTCCCGGCGGTCCGGTGCTGCCCTGTGTGGATGAACTTATCGAGCAGTCCGGACAGCCCATAGCTGTACGTATGTGGATGCTCTCATCTTCCTACAAGAAGCCGCTGGTTTGCAGTGAGCAGTCCATTTCCATGTGGGTCAAGAATCAGCAGAAATTGCAGGATTTAGCCGCAGGTCTGAGCATACATGCCGGGGATTCCGGTGAGGTGTCCGAAGATATTGATCAGGAGGTCTTTACCCTTAAGTCCGGTCTTTCGCAGGCCCTGAACGACAACCTCAAGCTGCATCGTTTCTGGCCCATCCTATTCAGCTTCACCAAGACTATTAATTCCCAGCTGGGCAGCGCAAAGCTCTCAGCCAAGGAAGCTAAATTCTGCCTCGATCAGCTTCTCGAAGTTGACGACATCCTAGGCATCCTCGATCACGAAGCCATGCCCGTACCGTTCGTCTCCCTACCCGAAGAAGCAAAGGATCTGCTGGAGCAACGCGAGCTTGCCCGCGCAAATAAGGATTTTGCCACTGCCGACGGCTTGCGCGACAAGCTGCTGGAGCATGGCTTTAATGTTGAGGACAGTTCCGAGGGGGCGCGGGTTTTCCGGGTGAAGAATTAGTTGATGCGCTTCGCGTTTTTGATAGATGATTTCGCCTCCGGCGGCCAAAGGGAATAATCCCCTTTGGAATCCCTATTAGGGGGAGGTGTTAGTCATGGAAAAGTTTCATTGTATTGAATGCGGAACGGATATTTCCGACCTGCCAGCCAGATGTCCGAAATGTGGACATGGATATACTTATGAGGTGAAGCGGGGGCGGCGGAAGTGGGTTCTCAGACCTACGTTGTTGTTCTGGTTTTTGTTGCCTTGGATATTGTTATTTGTTCTGCCGAATTTGTTTTGATTTAAACTCCCCTTGTCGTCTGGTGCGGCAGGGGGAGTTGTTTTTTTAGAGTGGTACTTGAAAAGAATTTTGTGTTCGAATACTGGATAACTATGCCTGATAAAAATGATTCTGAAATATTTGATGTTGAAGAACACCTTAAGTCTCTTGCTGAGTCGGATGATCTCACTAAGTGGCTTTCTGATGTTGATGTTTCAAAGCACATCGCCGATTGGCTGGAAGAAGAGGGCTTCAAACGTTGGCAAGTCCGTTTGGGCTTGAGAATTGTCACGCCCGTGCTTTTGTCCTGTGGAAAATGTGCTGGAAAGCTCATGGCTGATACGATGAAGCAGAGGCTCATCAGCAGAATCAAGCGTTTTGATTGGATCAAGGATTTTCTGGAAAGGCTTGAAGACTTACAGAAGAAGACAGACCAGCAAATTGAGGGCGAGAATATCTTAAAATCGCGGCTTGAGAGTAGAATTGATCGTTCTGCGGGGGATATTGAGTATAGAAAAGCCTTGTCGTTGGATTTGCAGGCTCATTTATCCCAGATGGATATGCTTGAGGAGATGAAAGGATACCTTGATTGTATCAAGGGACTACTTATGCCTCAGCCACAATTCAAACGTGTTTTTGCCAGTGCAGATGAGCGTGACCGTTTTATTTATCGTTCCCAATACATTCCTTTTGTGGGTAGGGAAAAGGAACTAAATTTTCTGCACGACTTTTTGTATGACGAAAAACGGGTCTGCTGGCAGGCAATCATTGGTCCCGGCGGAATAGGTAAAAGCAGGCTGGGGCTTGAGTTTTGTTTACGCAACGGTGGTGCTTACCGGGCAGGCATCCTGCATAATCTGAATTTTGAATTTGAAAAGTGGATTCCCAGCCAGCCGACATTGCTTGTTATTGACTACGCCACACAGAACGAAGAACGTTTAAAGCAGATTCTCGATCATCTTAGCAATCAGGAAGATGTCTTTGAATACAATGTCAGAGTCCTGATTCTTGATAGGGATAATGCCGATTCCAAGCTTAAAGATTTATATACCGATTCGTATATCAGATGTTCTCGTCATTCAGACGAACCATATCTTCTGAACCAATCAGGCGTGGATGTAGCAGAGGCTATTTTTGATTTTTTCTATGTAGCTGAAGGCGAGGAAGTCCCTGAAGGTTGGGAAGATCATATCGTGAAGTTAAAAGAGATTGATCCGGTTATGCGTCCTCTTTTTGCTGCATATTTTGCTGAAGCAACAGCAAAAGGTGGGTGTGGTAGGGAGTGCAGTCGAGAATCTCTTTTGTTGGATGTGATCAAACGCGAAGAAGAGAAGTTCTGGAAGCCCTATGGGGTTACCGAGGCTGATAAGGCTTTGTTGGCGTTGGCTACTATTGTTGGGGGGATATCTACTGAATACGATTTTGACTCACCAGAGTGTGTAACTTCGCTAGGGGAGTTAGTCTACGAGAAAGACCGTTTTAAAGTTCTGAATTGTGAAGCTCACGGGAAAGATGATGTGACTCATCTGATTCCGCCTTGGGAACCGGATTTGGTCGGTGAGCTTTTTGTGCTTGAATTTTTGAAAGATGATGAAGACATAGGAGTGAATAGGTATCGTAATGATATTTTGAATGTGGCGTGGATTCATCGGCCTAATGAAACGGCCTTTTTTATTGATAAAGTAAGGAAGGATTATTTTGAACATCCTTCAGTTGGCATTTTGTTTAGTTTGCCTAGAAATATTACTGAATTAGGAGCTGCTTATTGGGCGATTGCTGCTGTAAATTTTATTATTGATTACGTTAAAAATGGAAAATTGAAATTAGCCCTTGAGTATTATCATTACATGACAGGTTTGTGTTCTATATATAAAAGTAATATAAGAGTCTATGATGAAAGATGTAAGGGGTTATTTGAATTAAGCGCATACCTTAAATTTGGAGCAAATCCTGAATTTGCTGAATTCTGCTATTCAGAGTTTTGTCTTTTGTTTAGCAAGCAGGATATTGGGAATAAAGGGATTGAGAATTTATTTCGTTGTGCAGTTAATCTTGTAAATTACCTTGCTGAGAGCAAAAAGTACAAGGAATCGTTAGGTATTTATAAAATTGTGTCTGAACGTATTGCTAGCATTGAAAATGAAGAGGTTTTGCTACTGTTTCTTGAGCTAACTGTAAATATTATCAATGTGTATACTGCATTAGGTGAAGTTAGAAATGCTCTCTGTGCATATAAAAAGATACGGTCCTATTCTTTCGTAGGTAACCAACTGAAAAGAGCTTCATTGGCTAAGATTCAAGCTGTTGGTAACTTAATAGAAGGGTGTGTTGAGAATAATTTTAGAATAAATATTGCTGAGCCTTATGGTGATGCAGAAAATGTTTATCTAGCCAATAAATCTGAATGTATTGCAGTTAAAAAAACGTTATTGGACGCTTTTCTTTTATGCAGATTTGTTGAAACAGGAGATCTCAACAAGGTTCGCTATTTTTGGTCTCAAATAAAAAATGCTGAATCATGTTATGCTCAAAATGAAGATATAGCTATAGCCAAAGCTAGGAGTGCAGTTAACTTAATGAGCAAACTTAGGGGGGATGATTCTTTTGGTGCTGGAGATGCGATAAAGAGAGAAGTTTCTTTATTGATTTCCAATTTTCCTAAAAGCAAGAATCTACATTTACAATATATAAAGTTGTTAGTTAATCTTGTTGCTTGTTATGTTGATATCGGTCACTCAGACGCTGCGTACGATGTGTACGGTGAATTAAAAGATATAAATGTCAAAAAAAACGATAATGATACAGCATATTATCAAGCTGCAGCAGCTTTTAGCCTAGCTCACTATTATAGTGATAACGAGATGGAATCCAATCTAGATGAGATTAGAGAGGATATGTTGCTATTGCAAGATTATTGCACAAGTGAAAAAGTAGCAAAACTAGTAGCAAAATTTCCTTAATGGAAATGCCTCCCCCTACTTCTTAGTCATCCGATAAACCCCATCCCAAATTTCTCCTTCTGGTACCGGGGGATTGAGCCTATGCTCTTCGGCGCGCTTGATGAACACATCTGAGGGTGTGAATTTGGTGTCGTCGTAGAGTTCGTATTTGTTGGCTTCCTTGTATAATTCAATGGCCTTGTCCCAGTTTTGGGCTACGTATTCCTCGCGGGCTTTGTTGAAGAGATCAAAGAGGATTTCTTCGTTATCGGTCAGGCCGCCTTTCATGGCTACCAGTTCGTAGATGCGGACCGGTTCGTTTTTACCGACCACCTGAATGTTATCGATGAGACGTGCTTCCACCAGATCAAGTAGCTTGTGGGTTTCGCCGTCAACTTCCACTTCCAGATCAAGGGTGAAATGGGATACTGCGGTAAAGATACCGAACTGTTTCGCCCCTTCTTCCAGACGGGCGGCGAGGTTAACCGCGTCACCCATCATGGTGTAGTTCATGCGCATAGATGAACCCATGTTTCCGACCACGATTTCACCGGAGTTGACCCCGATCCTTGTACGCATGTTGTGCACAACTCTAGGCCACTTTTCGCCCTTGGCCCATTGCTCTTCAGGGAAATTCTTGGTGTTGCGGTCCGGTTCATCAGGAAGCTGCTCTTCCTTGGCCCATTTGTCGCGCAATTTAAGCCCGGCCTGTTGCATTTTTACCGCTACCCGGCAGGCGCGCAGGGCGTGATCCGGTACATCCATGGGCGCACCGAAAAAGGCGATGATCGCATCACCTTCGTATTTATCGAGGGTTCCTTTTTCCTCAATGAGGATATCAGTCATGACCGAAAGATATTCGTTGAGCAATTCAACCAGCTGCGGCGCGGTCAGCTTTTCCGAGAAAGTGGAGAAGCTTTGGATGTCGGTAAAGTAGGCGGTAACCTGCCTTGCTTCGCCGCCCAGTTCCGGCATTTCGCGGTTGGAGAACATTTCGTCGATGAGCTCCGGGGCCAGATAGGATGAGAAGGTTGCTTGTAGGAATTTCTTTTGCCCTTCCTCTCGCCAGAATTTGATCAGGGTCAGCAGGGTGAAGTTTGTGCCCAGTGCAATGAGTGCGTACATGGGCGTGAAATATGCGTTGTAACTCTGGAAAATATATAGTGATCCGTAGAAAATTCCAGTACCCATGGCCGCGATGGGCAGGATCATCCACATGGAGCGGGACCAGGTAAGCAGGATCATGGAGATTATACCCGCCGCCAGTACCAGCAGCAGTTCCAGACCCGGCACCCAATCCGGTTTGAGGATGAAATCGCGGGTCAGGATGTTGTCTACAATTGTGGCATGGACTTCCACGCCGGGATAATCCGATGCAAAGGGAGTAACCCTTAAATCGCGCAGTCCTGCGGCGGACGTGCCCATGAAGACTATTTTGCCCTTGAGTTCCTTTTCCCCGACTTTGCCGCTGAGAATATCCTTGGCACTATAGTAGGGGAATTCTTCCATGCCGCCTCGGTAACGGACCATCATCTGGCCTTTGGCGTCCACGGGGATGGTGGTTTTGCCTACGCGGATAGATTCAATGCCGATGGGGCTGCTTTTGGCGATAATGTTCTTGCGGCCCAGAGCTTTCATTAATGTCGCAAGGGCGAGGCTGGGATATTGCTTGCCGTCCATGGTGATAATCAGCGGAACACGGCGCACTACTCCGTCATAGTCGGTAATGGAGTTGTAGAAACCGCACAAAGGGGATGCTTTTGCCAGTACGGGAAGCGGGCAGATGGCACCCAGAGCATTTAGGGTCAGGTCCTTGAGCTGAGGGGCGCCTTTGGCTCTGATCTGGGCGATGGGTACTGGTTTGGCAAAGCAGGGCTGGTCATCTACTGACGGAGTTTGTCCTTCCAGAAAATCAAAATAAAAACCTAACACATAACGACCTTGCTTAAGGACATCAGCCAGTACCAGATCATTATCCATCAAACCTTGAGGCAGACCTTTGAAGCTGACAGCAACTCCCAGTTCTTCACGCAGACTTTTCTTGATGGTAGCCGGGGAAGTGCGGTCTGGTTCCCCGATGAGAATATCAAGCCCGGTGGAAAGTGCCCCGGCCTGCTGGATCTTGGCCAGCAGCAGGGCCATGCGGTAGCGGGGCCACGGCCACTGCCCGAGTTCGGCAAGGCTTTCGTCGTCAATATCAATAATTACCGGGATGCTTGTTTTTTTTCCAACCGGACTGGAGCGCATGAATTGATCGTAGATTTTGTAATCCACAAACTGGAGGATGGGAGGTTGGAAAATATAAAGAGATGCGACCAGAATGGAGACCGCCAGCCCGGTGAGGAGCAGGAAAAAGGAATCGGACCCGGTTATTTTTTTTAATATGTTCAGCATTTTTTTTGGTATGGGCTTGATTTTGTGTTAAAAGGTATTTGTAAATACTATTTATATATGTATGAATCGTCTGGATTTTTCAATTAATATTATATATATACTGGAAGTATAAAGAATAGATTAAGATGAAATTACACTGCAATTATTTAATATAGTTAGGTCTTTTGGGAGGGATGTGTTGTGAAATTAGTACGAATTTTTATTCTGGGGCTGGCGGTCTGTATGCTGTTCGGTGCGTTCAGCGTTGCCTTTGCGCAGCAGGAAATGTCCCCGATGAACCCAAAACAATCTGACGGAAAGCCCTATCTTAGAGCTATTCTCAACGATCTTCTCTCCACTCATGACCGTATCAAGGCTGCGGAAGCACGTGTGGAATCTGCTGAGCACCTTGTCTCTCAGAGCTGGTCCGGCTGGACTCCTTCCATTGATGTTTCGGTTGAAGGTGGACGCGAGGAGATTGACAAGCCCGGCGGCGGTACCAACAAATACCGCAATGAACAACGCATTGAAGCCACCCAGATGCTGTATGATTTCGGCGGGGTGAATAGTAATATAGACAGCACAAATGCGCTGCTGAATGAATATAAAGCGGTCCTTGAGCAGACCCGTCAGGAATTGATGATTCAGGGTGTTCAGGCCTATCTGGAACTTATCCGGGCACGGGAAACCCTCAAGTATGCTATCCAGTCCGAAGAGAGTATGAAGCGTCTTTCCGGTATGGAAGAAACTCTGGTTAAGCGCGGTGCAGGACTTTCCTACAAGGAACTCCAGATCAAGGCCCAGCTTGCCGGGGCGACTTCATACAGGGTTACTGTTGAGCGTTCTGTACAGACTGCGCGCAACCGTTTCAAGGCTGTTTACGGTTTTCCTGTTACCATGGATGAAATCGATAAAATGGTTCCGGTTGAAATGCCCTCCAGCTACATGCCTGCATCACTTGATGACGCCATCACTCAGGCCCAGTCCCAGAACCCCATGCTGTTGCAACTTAAATTTTCCAAGGAAAGGCTTTCCCACGATGTTGATGTGCAGGAAGCAACCCTTTTCCCCAAATTTGAGTTCGTAGCCGAAGGCAAAAGAAGGGAGCAGGATCAGGGTGCAAGTGGTGTCAGAATGGAGAATAAGGCCACATTTCAGGTCAGTTATACCGGTTTTTCCGGTCTTTATGAATACGAGGCTACTCAGGCTGCTAAAGCCAATTTGCGCGAAATCCGCAAAATGACTTTGGACGTGAGACGCGATGTTGAGGAGAAAGTCCGCAACGCATGGCTTGAGCTGATGACCCTGCGCAAAAACGCTGAACTGTACAGAACTCAGGCTAACATCACCGCGGAATTCCTTGAGCTGATCAAGAAAAAGAGAGCCACCGGTGAACAGGTGGAACTGCTCGATATTCTTGTTGGTGAAAGGGATTACTCCACAGCGACCAGTGCCAGCGTTACCGCTGATATTGATAACATTATCTTCGCCTACAAGCTTCTGTACGAAATGGGTATGATGAGCATCAACGTTTTCAAATAAGCTACAGGCGTAATTTAGAAGTTTACTGAAAATTCCATGTGTGCATGCTCATGGAATTTTCTTTTTTCGGATACTTTTTGATTTTCTTACCTTGGACAGGGGATCGGTCACATGAGAGAGTTGTTGAGGAGATTGTCGTTACATCCATTCCTGGCCTTTGAGATCTGCCTTGCTTCTTTTTTTATCAATATATTATCCCTTGCTTCTCCCATTTTCGTCATTCAGGTCCTGAACCGTTATGTCGGGTACGGCTTTGACGGAACCCTGATCACCCTGACCACCGGGATGCTTATAGCAGGTGTTTTGAACCATGCTTTTACTTTGGTCCGGGGGCGTCTGGCTTCCGCAGTCAATGTGGGGCCGGACCGCATGCTTTCCGAAACCGTTCTGGGCTGCCTTGCAAGAGCCAAGATGAACACTCTGGGCAGAATTCCCCCGGCCCGTATTCATGAACTCATGAGCGGAATACAGGTCGTGCAGTCCGGGTATGATGCATCAGTTATCTGTTCTGTTTTGGATATGCCTTTCTTTATCCTTTTCGTAGGGGCAACCTTTTTCCTCAGTCCGGTACTGGCCCTGATTACCTTGCTGGCTATCGCTTGTTCCATGCTGGCAGGCTGGCTGAACATGAGGCGCGGTAAGCGGATGACCGACGTCATGCGTAATGAGTCCGTGGTGCACCGGGGCAATCTTGCAAATGCTATCAGCGGAGCCGATACTGTCCGTGCTTTTGGCGGACGCGGATTTTTGAGCGGAGTATTTCAGGAACAGATGGATAAATTGCAGCAGATCAAGCGGGATATGGTTCAAAGCGGTACTCGCGGTCAGGCTGTTTTGCAGAGCATAGCCATGCTGTTGCGGGTTATGGTTTATGCCGTGGGAGCGCGTGAGGTCGTTGCCGGATCAATGAGCACCGGCGGACTGATCGGGGCTTCCATACTTTCCGGTAAAGCTCTGGCTGTTTCAGCATCTTTCATGAAATCACGGGCAATGATCGCGCAGGCCGGGCAGATGATGCAGTCTTTGCAGGAATTTGTGCGCCAGCCCCTTGAATCTGAAACAGGAACAGAACTTAAGAATTACAGGGGCGGCATAGAGATTAAGGATCTCGGTTTTGCCTATCCCGGTTCAACCGGACCTCTTTTCGAAGGTCTGGAGGTAAATATTGAACCGGGCAATATTGTGATTATTACCGGGCATAACGGAGCCGGGAAAACGTCCCTTGTACGCTTGCTGTTGGGGCTTATCGATCCCGGACGGGGGCAGATTCTTGTGGGGGGAGTGGATGTGCGCCAGCTTTCCGCTCCATGGTGGCGTAAGCAGGTCATGTATTTGCCCCAAGAGCCGACTTTTCTTAATGCCACCATCAGGGAAAATATCTGTTTGAATAATCCGAATATGGATGCTGAACGGGTCAACCGTGTTGTGGAAATTTCCGGGCTCAAGAAGTATCTTGATACCAGTGTTCAAGGACTTGAGGCACAGGTGGTAAACGGCGGAGCTGAACTTGCAGTGGGTATCCGGCGCAGGCTTGCCCTTGCCCGGGCTCTGTCTGTTCAGGGAGCGGTTGCAGTGCTTGATGAACCCGCCGAGGGATTTGATATTGAAGGGTTGCGGGCCATGGACATGATTATTCAGAGCATGGCTAAAGCAAAAAAGACCATGGTGATGGTTTCACAGGATATGCGGCTCATGCAGCGCGCAGATATAATTATCGATCTTGGCAATAAACCGAAGCCGAACGTGCTTTTCCCGAAAAGGGACGCAGAACCGGATAAAGCTGAACCGTCCAAAAGCGGGAGTGTGCAATGACCGGCATGACCCCGGAATATTCCGGCGAAGTAAAGGGCGCCAGCCATTTTTTTCTTTTCCTGTGCATTGCCATGTGTCTGGGATTTTTAGGCTGGGCCTGTTTTTTCCAATTGGATATTGTCAGCCAGGCGGAAGGGGAAGTTATCCCCAGTTCACGGGTCAAGCCCGTGCAGCACCTTGAGGGCGGCATCATTATGAAGATTAATGTCCGCGAAGGGGAGAGCGTGGCAAAAGGGCAGGAGCTGGTCGTTCTGGAAGCTACTGCCAGCGATTCTACCGTGGATGAGCTTGAAGTCCGGGTAACTTCCCTGCGGGTCAATATCGCTCGTCTTTCTGCTGAGGATAAGGGACTTGATGCTCCTGATTATCCCAAGGATATTTATAAAAAATTTCCCGCTTTGATTGAACGATCCCTGAAATTATTCCAGACCCGCAAGGCCCGTGTTGAGAGTGATTTGCTTTCAGAACGGGAAAAGATCAAGCAGCGTGTGCAGGATATCAAACAGATTACTTCCCGGCAGCGTAATTCCCGCAACAGCTTGAAACTCTTGCGTGAGCAGATTCAAATCAGTGCCGGACTCTTGGAGGATGGCCTGACTTCCCGCTACAAACATCTCGGATTTCTTAAGGAAGAATCTAAGCTTAAGAGTGCCATTGAGGAGGATTCCGCAAAGCTAGGTAAGGCCCGCTCCGTATTGGCGCAGGCCAAGGCTGATATCGGGGAGATCAGGAATTCTTATCTGGCATCGGTACGTGAGGAGTTGCAGGAGGACCGCAGAGAATTTGATGAGCTTTCACAGCGGCTCAGGAAATTTGCGGATAATCTTAGCCGTACAGTCATTCGTTCACCGGTGGATGGCGTGGTCAAGACTTTTTACGTGGTCAGTGTCGGTGAGGTTGTGCGGCCCGGTATGACTATTATGGATATTGTTCCGGCTGGGGACAAGCTTGTTATTGAAGCGCGGCTGCCTATCAGTGATATCGGTTATGTTAAAGACGGACAGAAGGCGGTGGTCAAGCTGGCTTCAAGCGATGCTTCCCGTTTCGGCAATCTTGATGGCAAAGTCGTGAATATCAGCCCTGATGCGGACTCCACTGACAGGGGACTGACTTTTTACCGGGTGCGCATTGTGACTGATAAGGATTTTTTTGAGCACGATGGAAATCATTATAAGCTTTTTCCCGGCATCCGCGTGATCGCCGGAATCCACATCGGGACCCGTTCAGTTATGGAATATCTTCTTGAGCCGTTTATGGGGTCCATCAGTTATGCCATGAGGGAACGATGAGCAGTAAAGGAGCAGCTTCGGGGCAACCGGAGGAGAAGCAGCTGGACTGGATCGATACGGTTACGCCTCGGGTAAAGGAAATTTTTATTAATGCGGTAAAAGCGCATTCCGCAGGTAATTATGACGAGGCCGTTGCCCTTTACTCCGTTGCCTTGAATCAACTGCCTGACGATCCGGTATTGCTCGGTAATCTTGGAGTGGCCTTGCGTGCGCAGGATAAGTTCAAGGCTGCTGAAGCATGCTATCGCAGGTCCATTGCAGTTAAGCCGGATAACTCCGGTACATGGAGTAATCTGGGTAATGTTCTGCGCAGGCAGGGAAGGCTCAAAGAATCTGTAGCCTGCCATCGCCGGGCAATTGAACTGGATCGCAAATTTATCGATGCCTACTACAATCTCGGATTGGTTTTGCAGGATATCGGTAAGTTGGATGAGGCTATCCGTTTTTTTAACCATTGCCTGAAATTCAAACCCGATGATGACAGGATTAATTGGGATAAATCTCTGGCGCTGCTTGCAAAAGGTGATTTTATCAACGGTTTTGAGCTCTATGAATATCGCTGGAAGCGTGAAGAGCTCGTGAACCGTCATTTTCGCCAGCCGCTCTGGGACGGTTCTCCCTTGAACGGGAAAAGAATTTTTGTTTATGCGGAACAAGGGTTCGGGGACACTCTCAACTTCTGCCGTTATATTCCCCTTGTGGCCGAGGCCGGGGGGAAAGTTTTTTTCGAGTGCCAGCCGGAGCTGGTTTCCCTGCTGGAAGGAATGGATGGAATTGAGGAAATTTTCAGTGATGGAGGTACGTTGCCGGAATTTGATGTGCAGACTCCGCTCATCAGTCTGCCGAGAATTTTGAAACATGATATGCAGTCCATCCCTCGGGAATGCCCTTATCTTAAACCTCCTGCTCAGGCTGGATTTCCGGTTCATGTCCCGGAAGGAACTAAATTCAAGATCGGGATTGTCTGGGCCGGTAAGCCTACCCATAAAAATGATCATAACCGCTCGGTAAGTCTCGAGAATTTCTTGCCCTTTGCAGGTCTCCCCGGGGTGACTCTCTATTCGTTGCAAAAAGGCCCTGAAACTAAGCAGCGTGATGAATTTGGGTGCGGGATGCTGGTGCGCGATCTTGGTAACGGCTGTGAGGATTTTGCGGATACAGCCAAGGTCATGGGGCAACTGGACTTGATTATTACTGTGGATACATCGGTTGCCCATTTGGCTGGAGCATTAAATGTTCCTGTCTGGGTAGCGATTCCTTACAATCCTGATTGGCGTTGGATGCGTAAGCGCAAGGATTCGCCATGGTATCCGAGTATGACTCTTTTTCGTCAGAAAAAGGCCGGAGACTGGAATTCTGTTTTCAGCGGCATGCTTGCGGCTTTAAAACAGAAGCTTGGAAGTTAAGTTCATATCAATTCTTTGCTTTTTGTTACGGGGACTGGACTGAAAGGTTCAGCTGGGGTAACTACTTAATTGAGTTTGAAAAATATTGTGATGCTAAAGCGAATTGAGGGGATAGCCAGTAATGACGGGGAATAAAATTCTGCTTGAATCCGGAACCAATGAGGTTGAGCTTCTGGAACTTTACCTTGATGAGGGGAACGGCGATGCTTATAAACGTTGGTCCTTCGGCCTGAATGTTGCCAAAGTTAAAAAAATTGTCAGGGAAGTGGATCTTAAAAATTTTTCCGGTCGCAAGCAGAATGGCAGCATTTCCAGAGCTTCCTCCTCAGTTGATACAAAGAGTCCATTAGTGCTGGGTATGTTCGAGTTCATGGGGACAGTTATCCCGCTCATTGATCTTAGCGGATGGCTGCACATGGAGCCGGTTACTAATGAACGGCGCATGGTGCTGGTCACTGAATTTAATGAAGTTGTCAGTGCTTTTCTTGTCTCCGGTGTGAATAGAATTCACCGCATAAGCTGGCAGGACCTTGAATCTTTGCAAGGCAATATGGCCAAATATGCCGAAGGGACCATCATCGGCACGGTAAAGCTTACTGATCCAGACCGCATCCTTCAGGTTCTTGACCTTGAACAGGCCATGGAAGACCTTAACCCTGCACGGGATAAAGCTGCTATTGAAGAGGTGGAAGAATCGCTTGAATGTGTATATCAGGCTTTGTGCGCTGACGATTCCCGTGCCATGCGTAATCTGGTTAAAATGTCCCTTGAGCGGGGCGGATTTGAGGTTACAGCCTATCAGAACGGGCTGGAAATTTGGAAGGCCCTCGAAGAAATTTCAAATAAGGTCAAGCAGACCGGAATTCACGTTTCCGAATTTGTCCAAATTGTGGTCTCGGATATTGAAATGCCGGGAATGGACGGACATGCTTTGACCAAGCGGATCAAAGAAGACCCCTATCTGCGGGATCTGACCGTTTATCTTTTTTCATCTTTGATTACTGATGAGCTGCTGCACAAAGGTGAAGCCGTAGGTGCCAACCGCCAGTATTCCAAGCCGCAGATTGCGACGTTGGTTAAGCAGGCCAGAGCGGATCTTGACGAACTTTATAAGTGTAGACCTTAAAGTTGTTCTTCACCGCTGGCAATCAGTTCAAGTGATGCCTCGTCAATAATTTCGACTGTTTTCCGCTCCACCTTGATCAAACCTTGTTCGCTCATTTTCTTGAAGACGCGGGATAGTGTTTCCTGAATGGTGCCCAGATATGAGGCGATCAGCCCTTTGGGCAGGTCTAGTTCCAGTTTGTTGGAATTCTGGGTGGATTTGAGCAGAAGCAGGTAACTGGCCAGTCTTGCCGGGACTTCGCTCAAACTCAATGCCGCCACTTGGTTGACCAGCTGGCGTAACCTTCCTGAGAGCAGGGCCAGCATGGACATAGCAAGGTCCGGGTCTTCGCGGATGACCTTTTCGAAGCGGTCACGCGGGAAATAGAGCAGGGTGGATTTCGCTAGAGTTACTGCACTGGCTGGATAGCAGGCCCCCTGAAAAACAGGCACTTCCCCGAAAATCTCTCCTGCCCCGAAAATATGAATAATCTGTTCTTTTCCAGCCAATGATTCCCGGTAAATTTTTACTTTTCCGGACTCGATTGAATAAAAGCCCGTGGCATCGCTTCCAGCAATAAAAATCTGTTCACCCTTTTTTAATTCACGCGGGATGATGATTTGTGAGATTTTTTCCAGTTCTTCGCTGTTAAGGCCAGCAAAAAGGCTGATTTTTTCGAGATTATGTGTCTTTTTCATTACATCTTTCTTTTATAATTAATGGTACCCGGTAAATGACTTAAGTCAGGGCTTGTACCCAATTTGTATTCTATGGTTAACTAACTGATAAAACGATGAAAGGAAACAGTATGGATAAAACCTCTGTAATTAATGCCTGCCGGGGAACTGCCGGAGGATGCCGTTTTGCCTTGTTTATTGATGAAGATTTTTCTGGACGAATTGAGAGTGTAATTGAGGACACTGGCTGGCCTCAATTTCTTGATCAAAAGTTTGGCGGAAAAATAAGTAGGCATAAAATGGCCAGTGTAAACGTTGCAGCATGCCCCAACGGTTGTTCACGTCCGCACATTGCCGATATTGGTCTGATCAGGGCTTGTGTTCCGGTTATAGATCATGAGGGGTGTATCGGCTGTGAAGAGTGTGTACGTAATTGTTCTGACCAGGCAATGACCATGGTGGATGATAAAGTTGTTATAGCTCGCGAGAAATGTCTGGTCTGCGGTTATTGCACCAATGTCTGCCCCACTGAGGTTATTTCATGTGGCCGCAGTGGTTGGCGTTTTCTGGTGGGCGGTAGATTGGGGCGTCATCCGAGACTTGGAACAGAGCTTCCCGGCGTTTATACCAGTGATGAAGTGCTGGATCTGATTGCCAGATGCATGAAAATCTGGATGGATAATTATGTGGATGGTAAACGTTTCGGCTGGGTCATGGAACGGGTCGGACATGATAAACTCCTTCTGGAGTAGAAAGATAGGAAGGTAAGGTGGCTGGCTTCATTTTCATTTCCCTCTCATATCTGTTGCTGGCAGCTCATGCATTGCGTGGCGGCGATAACGGTCTGGTCCTTTTTTTGATCGGTTCCGCAGGGCTTGCTTTCAGCAGGCAACGCTGGGCCGGGAATGTTACGGGTCTTTTGCTCGGCTGTGCATCTTTTCTCTGGCTGAATAAAGGTGCTGGACTGATAAGTCTCCGTATTTATACCGGAGGGGAGTGGACCCGTCTGGCCTTAATAATGGGCGCGCTCTTTGCTCTGACCGTATTTTCTGCCGCTTATTGTTTCTCTCCAGCCGGGAGAGAGCGTTTCTGCCGAACTAAAGAACAGGGCTGGTTTAAAGCTTCCATTTTTCTGCTGACTGCAATTCTACTCGAAATTACCCGAAGCAAGGTTTCCTTTCCCATTCTGCTTGCTGACCGCTTTTTCCCCGGATGGGGCAGGGCGGAGATTTTTTTGCTGGCTCTCTATGCTTCATGGCTTGGTGGCAGAATGTTCAGCCCGGAAGGAGCTAAAGCCATGCGTCCGCGTATCTGGGCTTTGTTCTCCTTGGTCTTTTTCGGGCAACTAGCCCTTGGTTTAGCCGGGATTGAACAGTTTCTGATGAGCGGAAAACTTCACCTTCCCGTGCCCGCCCTTATCGCCGCCGGGCCTGTTTTTCGCGGTTCCGGTTTCTTTATGCCTATTCTTTTTACTGTCTCAGTATTTCTGGTCGGTCCGGCGTGGTGCAGTCATCTCTGCTACATCGGGGCATGGGATGATCAGTGCAGCCGCATTGGTCATCTTAAACCGTCGAAGAATTTTAAATCCCGGCTCATTTGGCTGCGACTTGCTTTGCTGGTACTTGTTATCGGTGCGGCGTGGGCTATGCGCGCGGCAGGAGTTTCAACTGTGATTGCGGTCTGGTGCGCGGCTCTATTCGGCTTGCTGGGGATTATGATTATGCTCTGGTTTTCCCGGCGTATGGGCATGATGGTCCATTGCACGGCTTTTTGCCCCATGGGAATTGTTTCCAATCTGCTGGGCCGTATTTCGCCTTGGCGGATGAAGATTTCAGCAGATTGCTGCAAATGCATGAAGTGCAGCAAAAGTTGTCGATACAATGCCTTGAAGCCTGAAGACATCGAGGCAGGGCGTCCCGGAATTTCGTGCACCTTTTGCGGGGATTGTGTTTCCAGTTGCTCTTCAGCAAGTATCGGTTATCGGTTGCCGTTCATGGCTCCGGATGCTTCCCGCAAAATATTCCTTGTTCTGGTCATTTCTTTGCATGCTCTATTTTTGGGAGTGGCCCGTATCTGATTTTCCTTTAAAAATAAGTTTATACTTTACAAAGCACTATTAGGAACTATTCTTAATAGTGCTTTGTTATTAAGTAGCAAAATATGTTTCGCAAGTTTTGCGTGTGTGTTAATTTCAAACTTGGATTGTCTGATTAGTCCTATTTTCAGGAGGAGGCAAAATATGAGTCGCACAGTAGCTGTTGATGTTGATGAATGTGTTGGTTGTGAAGCTTGTGTTGAAGTGTGCCCCGGTATGTTTGTAATGGGTGTCTGTGATCTGGCGCAAGTCCAGAATCCCGAAGGGGCCGGTGAGTCTGAGGTGGAAGCTGCAATGGAGCTTTGTCCTACCAATTGTATTCACTGGGAAGATTAAAATTAAAAAAATATGTTCCCTTTGACCTGAATCAAATACTTTTAAAGCTCTTTTTTCTAGTTTGAACTCAACGAATGAGAAATCAACCCTGAGAGCTGGGTAGGCACATAGTTGAAATTTCATCAGGGTAATCTTTAAAACAGCATTCAACGTAAGGGAGAAAGTCATGGCTTTTGATCTGAATCAAATACTTAAAAAAGTTGTTTCTATATTTGGTAGTGAAGAAGAAAACCAATTACCTTCAAAGGAGTTAAGAATGTTTTGTAATCAGTGTGAACAGACTGCTAAGGGTCAGGGCTGCACCGTTAAAGGTGTTTGCGGCAAGAGTAATGAAGTCTCTGCCATTCAGGATCTTCTTGTTCAGCTTTGTGTCGAGCTTGGTACAGCAGCTACCGCAGCACGTAAAGAAGGTGTTGCCGTTTCAGCTGAAACCAACCGCCTTACCGCTGAAGCCGTTTTCTCTACTCTTACTAACGTCAATTTTGACGATGAAAGATTTGTTCCGGTCATTAAGAATGTTGCTGCCGCTCGTGACGAACTGACCGGTAAGGTCAGCGCGGACTGTGGTCCTGTAACCAAGGTTGCTGCTACTGCTGCTGAACTGAGCAAGCAGGGCGAAGCATTCCCCGTAACCTCCTTTGATGAAAATGAAGATCTGCGCTCCCTGAAGCAGATTCTTGTCTACGGCCTCAAGGGTGTCGCTGCTTACGTTGACCACGCAGCCATTCTTGGTCAGGAAGACGATGAACTTTATGCCCAGATTCACGAAGCTCTTTCCGTAGTTCCGCAGCAGCTCGGTATGGAAGAGCTGGTAGGCTGGGCAATGAAGTGTGGTGAAATGAACCTCAAGGCCATGGAACTTCTCGATGCAGGTAACACCGGTGCTTACGGTCATCCCGTACCCACCGAAGTTCCCCTCGGTGCCAAGGCCGGTAAGGCTATCCTCGTTTCCGGTCATGATCTTAAGGATCTGCGCCAACTCCTCGAGCAGACCGAAGGAACCGGAATCAATATTTACACCCACGGTGAAATGCTGCCCTGTCACGGCTATCCTGAACTGAAGAAGTTCGACCATTTTTATGGACATTACGGTACTGCATGGCAGAATCAGGCAAAAGAATTTGCCGCATTCCCCGGTGCTATCCTCATGACCACCAACTGCATTCAGAAGCCTGTTGAAAGCTACAAAGGTGATATTTTCACCACCGGTCTTGTGGGCTGGCCCGGAGTTACCCATGTTGCCAACGGTGATTTCGCAGCAGTAATTGCAAAAGCAAAAGAACTGCCCGGTTTTGCAGCTGATACCGACAACGGTGCCGTTCTTTGCGGTTTCGCACGCAACGCAGTGCTCGGCGTAGCTGACAAGGTAATCGAAGGCGTGAAGGCCGGTGCCATCAAGCACTTCTTCCTCGTCGGCGGTTGCGACGGTGCCAAGCCCGGACGTAACTACTACACTGATTTCGTAGAGCAGGCTCCCAAGGATACCGTTATCCTGACCCTCGCTTGCGGTAAGTTTCGCTTCTTTGACAAGCAGCTCGGCGACATCGGCGGTATCCCCCGTCTGCTGGATATCGGACAGTGCAACGATGCTTACTCCGCAATCCAGATTGCAGTTGCTCTTGCTGGCGCATTCGAATGCGACGTGAACGAGCTTCCCCTGTCCATGATCCTGTCATGGTACGAGCAGAAGGCAGTATCCATCCTGCTGACCCTGCTGCACCTCGGCATCAAGGACATCCGCCTCGGGCCCAGTCTTCCCGCTTTCATCACACCTAACGTGCTGAACTTCCTCGTTGAAAACTTCAACATTATGCCTATCAGCACACCTGAAGAAGATCTCAAGGCAATTCTCGGTTAATTGCCTCCGGCGGCTGGGGAAGGAGAACTTTTGGGAAAAGTTCCCCTTCTCCAGACCCCAACCCCTCAAAACTTTTTAATTAGCTGTCGCTCTGTTTTGCCGGAAGACTCTATTAACTCTTAAAATTTATTTTTACCCGGCAGAGCGTCGTTGAAAGATTTAATAAAAATTTCCGTCTTAGGTTGATACCTAAGGCACAATTAGCAAAGCTAATATTGCCTAAAACTACTAAAACGTTTTGGGATTCTTAAACCCTTTTGGAAAAGGGTTTAAGGCCTCCGGCAGGAATCGCCGAAGGCATCTTAGAAAAAAAGCGCGATAGCGCATCAAATCCCAACCGCCGGAGGCCAGTAAGGTACGGCGTAGGAGGATAATAAAATGAAAGTATTACGTAAGATGATCAGTATAGATGAAGAACTCTGTGACGGCTGTGGCCAGTGTGTACCGGGCTGTGAAGAGGGTGCATTGCAGATTATTGACGGCAAGGCCAAGCTTGTGGCTGAAAAGTACTGTGACGGTCTAGGTGCCTGTCTGGGCGAATGTCCCACTGGTGCACTGAAGGTTATTGAAGTTGAAGCTGATGACTTTGACCCTGAAGCAGTTAAAGAGCTGCTGACCGAGCAAGGCCGTGAAGTGCCGAACCATATGCCTGCCCCTGAGAGCCTGCGCCTGAATAATGCCAAGCCAGCATCCGGCGGTTGCGGTTGTGCAGGCTCCAAGCTTGAAGCTTTTGCTCCTGCCGCTTCTCCCTGCCAGCAGGCAAATGTACCTACTGATTCAGAGGCCGGACCCTCGCAGCTGACCCACTGGCCGATCCAGATTCGTCTGGTGCCTGCGGATGCTCCTTTTCTGAAAGGCGCGGATCTGTTGCTCACTGCTGACTGTGTGGCGGTTTCGCTTCCGGGCTACCATGAAAGGTTTTTACCCGGTAAGAAGGTGCTCATGGGCTGCCCCAAGTTTGATGATGTGCAGATGTATGTGCAGCGTCTGACCGAAATTTTCAGCGTGAGCGGTCTTAAGTCTATTACTGTGCTGGAAATGGAAGTTCCCTGTTGTTCCAATTTCAGCAAGATTGTTGCTGCGGCACTTAAGCAGGCCGGAGCGGACATTCCCGCGGAAAAGATTATTGTAAAGCGTACCGGGGAAATTAAGGCCAAGACTACACTTGATCAGCCTGTACCACTCTAAGTTTTAAAAAGAAGGATTCATCTACCTCCTTTGACTATATAAGCTGAAACGGGGCATCTCCGAGTTGATCGGAGATGCCCCGTTTCTATGAATAAAATTACTATTTATAGTTTTAGGTAGCGAAGCTTATTGAAAGTTTTTGAAGAGTCCAGAGAAACTTTTTCCAAAAAGTTTCTTTGGCCGCCGGAGGCGAAATACTTCAACAAAAAGCGCGTTAGCGTATCAAATTAATTCATAATATCTTGCTCAAAACCGGGCTGGTTGTGAAACTGATCCGGCACGTAACGCGGTTGTGATGCAGATTGTGCGGGAACTTTCTTTTCCAGCGGTCCGGATGTGTTGACCATGGGGTAGATATCCGGGTTTTCCTTGATGGGCAGCAGAGATTTTGTCTTGGAATTGAGCGGTACAGTCCAGTCCCATGAACCGAGAATTTCCCCGTCTGCAATGGTTGAAACTGCGGCAGTGACGAAAATTTGTTTTTTACCTACTGAATAAGCTCCGGCAAGCACACATTTTTCCGGCGGTGCCAGATCTTCGTCAAGAGCGGTTGTGGGAAAGCGGGAACTGTCAGCAACAATGGCGTAACCTTTTTGCGCAATACGTGAGGCAATCTGTTCGGTGAGAACTTTGGCAAAGTCGGTTTGCAGGGTACTGCCGCGCAGCCGGAACATGCTCACGGTGATAGGTGATCCCGGAGGAAGTCTTTCTTCAAGCTGATTGGATATCTGGTCCCCTGCTTTGTAGTTCAATTCTACCATAGGGGTATTATCTTCCTTAAAAAACGGTCCGGTAGTAGGCCGTTCGCCGAGGTAATCCAAGGTCCGTTCTTTGTAGCCTGCTGAGCATGCGCAAAGTGCCAGAAGCGCGGTAAGTGCCATTATTAAGCTGATTGTTCTGCCTTTCATGAAAGTTCCCTGTTTTTAAATATGAGCAACATTGCAAGGGTTTGCTGACGCTAAATTGTTTGCAATGAAAATGCCACGGAAGAAAAGATCCGCTTATACAGACTCTTGACCCCGTGGCATTCTATTAACATTGGCAAAACTGGGCAAATAGAGCCGGAAAAATGGCTTCCGTGTCAGTCAGAATCAATCCAGCCGGGAAATAATTTCTCTGATCAATGCGGACATGGCGGCTGAAGATTTAGCTGCCTGTTCAATTACTGCTTCGTGGGTTGTTTCAGCCATGCAGTCTGGCAGATTTTTGTTGGTCAAACAGGCTATGCCCATTACTTTGATGCCCATGTGCACTGCGGCAATGGCTTCGATAGCGGTGGACATGCCCACGGCATCGGCACCCAGTCTTTTAAACATGCGCGTTTCGGCTGGGGTTTCGAGATTGGGTCCGCTTACTTGAACGTAGACTCCGCGTTCAAGGCGGATTCCCTTCTCCTTGGCGGACTGAACGGCTATTGCGCGTAATTTGTCGCAGTAAACCCTGCTCATGTCCGGGAAACGGACTCCCCAATTATCGTTGTTATGTCCGGTCAGCGGAGAGTGTCCGGTAAAATTGATCTGATCAGTGATCAGCATCAGGTCCCCGGCATCAAATTGCGGATTGAGTGCTCCGGCGGCATTGGTGATGAAAATTCTTTTTATGCCCAGCTCACCCATGACCCGTACCGGAGTGCAGGCTTCGGCTGCGCTGTATCCTTCGTAAATGTGGAACCGCCCGCTGAATACAAGTACCGGTTTTTCTTCCATGAAACCGTAAATGAGGCTGCCACTGTGCCCTTTGACTGTGGACTGCGGGATGCCGGGGATTTCCGAGTAGGGAATTTCGATTGCCTTTTCCAGCCGGGTTATGGCCTCGCCAAGCCCTGAACCAAGAATAATTCCGGTGGTCCCGACTTGAAAATTATCTATCTTTTCTAGTATATGCCTGCTAATAGTGTATATAGATTCCGGGGAGGTCATAGGTTTTTTACTCGTAGTTTCGGGTTTAATGTACGGATGGAGCAGTTGACTGTTCCTTGCTTCTCTAACTATCCGTCTTAACTAGTAACTTAAAAGAGAACGGGTTTCTATGGATTTTTCCACTTTAATCGGGATGCTGGTCGGGCTTTCCCTTGTTGTCGGTGCTATTTTTATCGGTGGGGCGGTAGACGTCTTTGTCAATGTTCCCGGTATGATGATTGTTATCGGCGGTACTCTGGCTTCCATTTGCGTTGCTTTTCCTTTTGAGGAAGTGATTCAGGCCATGATTGCAGGATTCAAAGCTTTTTCCTCCAGAAAGGTTAAGGTTAACGAAGTTGTGAGCATCATGGTCAAGGTTGCTGAAATCAGCCGTCGCGAAGGTCTGATTGCCCTTGAAAATGTTCAGACCGAGAACGTGGTCCTGCGCAAATCATGTCAGCTTATTGCAGATAATGCTGATCCTGAACTTATCCGCGCGACTTTGCAGATTGAAATTTCGGCTATGAAGAGACGCCACAAGATCGCTCAGGACGTGTATAAACGCCTTGCAGGCCTTGCTCCTGCGTTCGGTATGCTCGGTACTCTGATCGGTCTGGTTCAGATGTTGTCCAACCTTTCGGACCCCGCAGCCATCGGCCCGGCCATGGCAGTTGCTATTTTGACCACATTTTATGGTTCATTGCTGGCGACACTGCTTTTTATCCCCATCGGAGCAAAACTTAGGGCGAGGACTCTTCAGGAGCAGCTTCATCTTGAGATTATTTTTGAGGGTGCAAAGTCCATCCTTGAGAATAACAACCCCCGACTGGTTTATGAGAAGCTTTCTTCATTTCAGGCTCCCAGAGACAGGACCGGAGATTAAGCCATGGATGATGAACTCCTGAAAGGTGGACTGGTAGTCGAAGACGAGGCTGACGAGGATGAGCCTAATGAGTGGATAACTACTTTTGCTGACTTATCCATGTTGCTGCTGGTTTTCTTTATTTTGCTTTATTCCATGTCCGAGATCGACGCTAAAAAGTTTGATATGACTTTTCAGTCGGTCAGCAAATCCATCAGTGGTAAATTGCAGAAGATCGCCACCAGCAAGGTTTCCCGTGAGGAGGCCGGGGCTATCCTCAATCAGGTTGTCACCCGCAGGCAGATAATCAAAGCCCAGCGCAAAGTCTTTGAAGATGTGAAATATCTCCAGACCACCAAGGGTGTGGAAGGGATTATGAGTGCCAACTTTGAGGACGGCAAGATAACCATTAAACTGCCCTCGGATGTGCTTTTTAATCCCGGAAAGGTTCAGCTTAGTAAAAAAGGGCGTGCTGCGGTAAAAGCCCTTAAGAATTTTTTTATCAGCCACTCCGACCAGTATATCAATATCAAAGGGTACACTGATGATACCCAGCCAAGCAGTAAAAGCAGATTGAAGGATAACTGGGAAATTTCATCTTTACGTGCAGTAAATGTTCTGCGCTACCTTATGAAATTGGGAATTAAGCCGAATAGGCTTACCGCAACAGGGCTAGGGGAAATGGACCCCCTTGTACCCAATAATTCGAAGCGGAACCGCCAGCGCAACCGGCGGGTTGAATTTGTATTGGATAAAATTATGACCGGGCCTTAGGCCTGGGATTATAAAAAAGTAGCAAAATTTAAATTCCGCTCTTAAAATATATGTGATTATATTTGTGGGTGTGATGTTTAGACCTGAGAGTAGTATCAACGGTGTTAACCGTGTGAACATGATTGGAGAGAAGAATGGATATTTCATTCGATAGTAATACGGCTAGAGGTGCTTTCCGGACCAGTCTTCCCGGACTTGCGCTCAAAATTGAAGGTTACCCTTCCCCTTACAGCGTTAAAGATTTCAGTGTTAACGGTCTGGCTTTTTCTGCCGGGAAGGATACTTTTGAGGTGGACCAGCAGTTCAAGGTAGACTTCGTTCTCGGTAAAAAAGAGCTTTTAACCGGGATTGAAATCAAGGTGGTGCGCGATATCGGTAAAGGGCTGATGGGCTGTATTTATGTTGATCTGGACAAGTATCAGGAAGCGCGCCTTGATAAGCTCGTTCTTGAAGTCCAGAAGCGCATGATTCTGTTGCGCAAGAAAAAAGGCATGTCTTGATCTTGCCGGTGCTGAGAAGTGTATAAAGGAGAACACAAGGTCCTGATCGCGAATCGTGGCGAGATCGCTATCAGGATTGCTAAAGCCTGTCTGGAACTTAACCAGAATTTCGTCTGCGTCTATACCATGGCGGACAGCGA
Organism: Marinifilum sp. JC120; assembly: GCA_004923195.1. NCBI lineage: Bacteria > Pseudomonadati > Bacteroidota > Bacteroidia > Marinilabiliales > Marinifilaceae > Marinifilum > Marinifilum sp. JC120. The sequence continues at coordinate 175,999 of RDSB01000007.1, forward strand.
AAGTGGTCATGTTCGTTTTGCGCGGGAAAACGGTGGTGAGGATAGTCTCTTTTGCATTAGTTCTTACCGGGATGCTAATGAAATCTTCAGTGTCGCGGACCGCAGCGGAGCCTCGGCCATTCATCCGGGGTACGGTTTTTTTGCTGAGGATTTTCGGTTTGCACGCCGGGTGGTGAAACGGGAAAAACCGCTTATTTTTATCGGGCCTTCGTGGCGGGTGATTCAAGAGCTGGGTGACAAGATTAATACAAAGCGTCTTGCGCGTAGTCTCGAGGTTCCCACTGTTCCGGGGTCCGACAGTCCTATTTATGATGAACTGGAGGCTGTCGAGCTTGCCGACAGCCTTTTCGCATTTCAAAGGGAGCAGGGATTTCAGGTCCCGGCTATCATGGTCAAGGCTTCCGCCGGAGGCGGGGGCATGGGCATTGAGGAAGTTAGTGATCCCGATGAATTCCGTTCCGTTTATCGACGTATTCGCAATTATGCCAAGCGTCAGTTCAATGACGAAGGCGTACTCATTGAGCAGCGTATTTACGGTTTTAATCACCTTGAAGTTCAGGTTGTTTGTGAGAAGAGCGGGGGAAAACACGTCCATTTCGGAACCCGTAACTGCTCGGTGCAGAGTAGCGGCAACCAGAAGAGAATTGAAGTTGCTCCCGGTTTTGCTCCTGATGAAATTCATTATATTTTTAATGCTTCCGGAGTTCTGGACAGCATTACTGAGCATTCCCTGTCCATGGCCCGTGCTGTAAACTACGACAATGTGGGTACATGGGAATGGATCGTCACACCGCGCGGTGAACCTTTTCTGATGGAAGTTAACACCCGCATTCAGGTGGAGAACGGCGTTTCTGCGGCCATTTCAGCCATCAAAGGTGAGCGTAATGTAAATATTGTGCGCGAGCAGATCCGGCTTGGTCTGGGCGATCCAATCAATTATGGTCAGGATGATGTAGAGCTTTCCGGGGTTGCTATTGAGTACCGTATTATTGCTGAAAACCCGGAAAATGATTTTGCCCCTTGGGTAGGCACAATTGAAAAATTTCACTGGCAGGAACAGCCTTGGCTGGAGGTTTATACGCAGGTGCCCACCGACCGTGCTTATGAAATTCCCACTGAATTTGATCCTAACCTTGCACTGGCCATTGTGCGCGGGGAAAATCTGGAGCAGGCCAAGCAACGTGGGGTTGAGTTTTTGAACGGTCTGATTTTGCAAGGACAGGACCGGACTGGCAGAAAGCTTGAATCCAATGTTTCTTATTTGATTGATAAGAATTTCGGTTTGCTGGAATTTTAGTATCTTGTTCTGAAATAATTCAGGATTTATATGAATATTGATAAGCGCATCGACGCCTTAGCGGGGCGGCTCACCTACATTAAGGACATTTTCGGTAATCTTGAAAATGCCAATATTTCCATGCTCAGTTCCGAGTTGGAGGAATTCCGTGGTTTGCGGGGGACTATTACCACCAAGGATTCCCTGCGTAAACTTGACCGCCTTGAAGATTTGTTTGCCTTCCTTGAATCCAAGCTTGAAAAAGAACTGACTTCCATGGACCGGGTGCGCATTGTGCGCCATCCGCAGCGCATCTGCCTGACCGATATTCTGGAAAATGTGTATGACAACTACACTGAACTGGGCGGGCTTGGAGAATTCAGTATTGACCCTTCCATGCTCATTGCGCAGGCCTACATTACCAGACGTGTGGGACAGAAGGTTGTTCACCAGCCGGTCATGGTTATTGGGCAGGAAAAGGGGCATGGGCAGGAATTTCGTAACGGTGGCTCAGCCAAGCCGTGGGGGAACGCCAAGGCACTGCATTACATGAAGGTTGCGCAGGCCGAAGGGATTCCCATACATACTTACATCTTCACCCCCGGTTCCTATCCGGTGGAGGATTACCCCGGCGCAGCGCAGCAGATTGCCAAGAATATTTATGAGATGGGCAAAATTGATGTGCCTATCATTTCCATTACTTCCGAAGGCGGGTCCGGCGGCGCTGAGGCTATCGGTCTTGCCGATCGCAGGCTCATGCTCTCCCACGGTTACTATTCAGTAATTTCCCCGGAAGGTGCGGCTGCAATCGAGGCCAACCTTCGTGACGGTAAAAGGGTTGATGAATCCTTGATTGCTAATTGTGCGCGCAAGCTCGGCATTACCGCTGAGGATAATATCGAGATGGGCTACATTGATCGTGTGGTTCAGGAGCCTCATCTCGGGGCCAAGCCTAATAGTTATGATTTTTTTCGCAACCTGCGTTCTGAGGTTATCCGGGCCACCAATGAGGTTTGTATTTCCGTAAAAGGACTCAAGCTTTTTCGGGCCATGGCTCTTAAGCAGAAAGGATCAGAAGAAGACGAAGATGTTTTCATGCGTTGGGCCTTAAGTTCCCGTGCTCGCGCAAGGCTGGTTGAAAAACGGTATGAGAAGTTTCGTGCTCTTTCCACTTCGGCGTATATGGACCAGCGGTCCGTCTTTGTTAAGATGGGTGCGGCTGTGCAGGGCATGGCTTGGGCTACAAAGTCGCTCTTTGTCTACAATCTTGTGGGCCGTACCGTGCGCGCTGCCAAACAGGGTATGGAAGAGATTCAAGCCGAGGCCCATCTAGTCAAGGAACGCACCGCCCGTCTTTTGAAAAAGAATGCTGCGGATAAAGGTTCCAATGTAAAAATTACAAATGATGTACGTGACAAGCTGCTTTGTCTGTCAACTTCTGACCAGTCGCCGTGCTACGAAGAGGGACGGTGGAACTATAGCAGCCCCAAGTGTCAGGATGACCGTACTTTTAGCTGTCCAAACTCAGCTACTGAAGGCTGTCTGGATCTTTGGGCACCGGATTTATTTGGTGATTTTGCCGGTGTGTGTAGTAATTGCGGGCATCATTTTCCCATGGAATACCAATGGTATTTATACAATGTTTTTCATTATGCCGAAGGTTTTGAATTCAATTCCGGCATAGAGTCAGCCAATCCGCTGAAGTACGAAGGTTTTGACCTCAAGCTGGATGAAGCCCGCAAAAAGACCGGATTGCGTTCATCCTGCATTACTTTCGAGACCCGTATGGACGGGATCAATTCCGTGGTGATTTGTCTTGCGGCTCCGTTTCGGGGCGGTTCCGTGGGGGCCGCTGAAGGTGAGAAGATTATCCGGGCCGCAGAAAGAGCGCAGCGTAAACAGCTGCCACTTATTTTTTATGCCCACGGAACCGCCGGAATCCGCATTCAGGAAGGAACAAACGGTGTGCTCCAGATGCCGCGTTGCACCATGGCCCTGCGTCGTTACGTAGATGCCGGGGGGCTGTATCTGGTGATCTACGATACCAATTCCTACGGCGGATCAGTGGCTAGTTTTCTGGGCTGCTCACCTTATCAATTCGCTGTCCGGTCTTCAAAGATCGGATTTGCCGGACCGAGGGTTATTACCGAGACAACCGGGATTGCCATTCCGCCTGACTACCACAATGCATGGAATGCCCTTGCCCGTGGACATATTCAAGGGATCTGGGATCGCCGTGAAATGGGTCGCAATATCGGGCAGTCGCTGATGACCATGGGCGGACGGAATTTATATTATAGGTAGAAATGCCTTCGGTGACCCTGCCGGGGGCCTTAAACCCTTTGGAAAGGGTTTAAGAATCCCAAACTTTTTTAGTAGGCTTTGCCGTTTTGTCTGGAAAATCGTAGGTTGGGACGTTTTTACCTTCGTTTGTGTAGGTTCTTATCTTCTCTGCTTTTCTGTGTTAGGGAGTTTCGCAGCAGGTTGACTTTGCCTGATAATATCTGCAAATTGCCCGGACCGGATGCTGTCCGAAATTAAGTGTATAATCAATGACCGTTCGCAGAAACGGTATATAAGTTTAAAGTAATTCAGAGGTTAATATAATGTTGAATATTAAAGAGCTTCTTGAAGAGATCAAGGCTTCCCCTTACGATGAAATTGAGATTTCCGTACCCCATACCGGAAATGTAGAGTTTACCGGACTTAAGGTTGGTGATAAAGTTAGCGGACCGTCCGGCGAGTGGAAGGAAAAGCCCGGAACCGTGCTTGCCAAGCTTACCCGTGAACGTAATACCAAGAATATTACCGCCCCTGAAAAAGGTGAAATTGTCTCCATCCGTCAGGATCTGGAAGGCCAGTTTGTTGAAGCCGGTGAAGTGCTGATCAAGATTCGCCACTTCCTTTCCAAGGAAGAGGTCATTCAGTTGATTCTGAAAAAAGCACTTTTTCTGTTCAATGCTCCGGAAAAAGCAAAATACTACTTCACTCCTGAAGTTGATGCCAAGATTAAAGGCTCCGGTGAGCGTTCAGTCAAAGTTACTGAGGGAATGGAGCTGTTCATTGTTTCTCGTATGAAAAGGGAAACCCCGCTTAACTACAGCGGTCCCGAAGGACTCATTTATTCCGTATATTTTCACAACGGTGACAACGTTGACGCAGCTCAGCCTCTGATCGGTGTCTGCCCCGCTGATCAGCTCAAGCAGATTCAGGAAGTTGTCAACCGTGTTCAGAGTGAATGGGAAGAGGTTGATTAATAAGAGCTTTTTACTTTTGCAATGTTGCCATTGACGGACTCTTTTTTTCCGTATTAATAAAGGATTTTTCGCATGGGAAATGTGCTCCAAATCAGGGTTATGGCCCACACATATGACGAAGCCGAAGTTGAGAAGAGCTGGCCTTATCTGGTTAAGACCGCATGGGAAGAGCCGCAGGTCGAGGGGCGTCCGCACGGGGTTATCGAACTTATCGAGGACCTTAAGGATCGTCTTGAGCTGGGCATGATCCCGGAAGATAAGGCCGAAGCCATGGCTGAATCCATCCGTAAAGCGTATGATTTAAAGCTGCGTATGGAGAAGGCTCTTGGTGATTGGAAAGCTTCGGAAGCAAATACCATCAGCTACGATCTTGAAGATGAGTTGAGTGTTGCGGAAAAAATAGCTTCAAATAGAAAATTCAGATAAATGGGGGCCTAGATGGCAGGAAGCATGAACAAAGTAATTTTAATAGGACGTCTCGGACAGGATCCGAAACTTTCATACACAACCTCCGGTCAGGCCTTTGCCAACATTTCTGTGGCTACAGATGAAGGCTACAAGGATCGCAATACCGGGCAGAAGGTTGATAAGACCGAATGGCACCGTGTTACCGCTTGGAGACACACTGCTGAATTTGTGGGTAAATACCTGACCAAAGGCCGCCTGGTTATGGTTGAGGGTAAATTGCAGACCCGTAAATGGCAGGACCAGAACGGTCAGGACCGCTACACCACTGAGATTGTCGCCAGCAACATTCAGGGGCTCGACAGTCGTCAGGACGGTGGATATCAGGGCCAGCAGCAGGGTGGTTACCAGCAGCAGAGTGGAGGTCAGTACAATAACAATCAGCAGCAGGGTGGTGGCTATCAGGGCCAGTCTCAGCAGCAGAATGGCGGTCAGTACAACAATAACCAGCAGCCCCAGCAGCAACAGCAGGGTGGCGCTTTTCAGGAAGATGAGGACCTCGGTCCCGCATTTCCTTCCGAAGCAAGCGGAATGGACGAAGTACCGTTCTAAGCAAGCTTTCGAATTGCCAAAAATTAATCCCCAATCTCACCGAGATTGGGGATTTTTTTTAGCAAAATTTTTAATACAAAGCGGCGAAGCGCTCTCACCTAGGCATATCAGGAAACATCTCCTTTACGATAGCCGAAGCTTCCTGCGTAGACATGATGGCCCCGAATTCGCTGGTAAAAGGCTTCAGCTCGTCGATTAGCCGGGGAAGCTGCTCTATGCAGGCCCGTGCCGGGGTGAACGGAAGTGGGGCTGGTTTTTGTTGCGTGGCGTTGCCTGCGGGCTGGGATGGCGGTTCTTCCGTTACTGTTGGCGTCTGCGGGGCTGGGGAAATCTGATAGATGTGGCAGGAGAGCTTCCAGGCCACTTGTAAGTCCCGGTAGGCATAGCGGTATTCTTTCAGCGATGTATATGCCTCTCCCCGGAGCATGAAGGCTTGCGCTTTCTCTTCTTCGGAAGTGTCCGAATCGATAATGTCAGTCAATTCATCAACTGCTGCGTCGTATCGTTGCTGGAGTGCATATTGCTGCGCTTGTTCAATGGGTTTGTAAAAGAATGAGCAGCCCGATATAGCAATAAGGACCGCAAACGCCAGAACAGTGGTCAGGCTGGAAAATTTATGCACGAGATTATTCGTCATAAACTGAACTATCGCACAGCCTGCCGCTGTCTGTCCATTTATTCGCTGCTCATTGATTGCACCTAGTTGATCGCATTTTCGTGGAAAGCCTTTATTTCATCCCGCTGGTCATCTTTTATGTCCAGAAATTTGACTTCATAGCCGCATGAGCAGTTCGCTGCGTTTTGTTCTCTGTAAACTCCGCTTAAAATCGGAAGTTTATTGTTCAAGGAGAATATCTTCAAATATAGGTATGAGTTGTCGGCAAGATTTGCATTTGTGTGGAAAGTGCAGCCATCCTCAGAGATATGGTGGATGGTTCCAGTTATACTTTGCGCCATTGCCGGATCATCTTCTAGGCTGACTTCAACTGGAATCTGAACATTTACCGGGCAGGAATAACCTGAACCATTGCATTTTCGGGTTAGGCAGTCACAAATAAAGTTTTCATGGTCGTCAAGAAATAAAGGCTGACTTTCTTTTTCAAGGGTTCGTATTGTGGGAACCCCGGAAGATATCGACAGTATTCTGTTACGGTCACAGCAAGGAGTACGCATAACCTTGTTTACATTGAGGATTATTCCGGAATAGTGTCTCTCTACAAGTGCTTTGCAGAATTTATCCGGGCAGGAGCAACATTCCACTTTTACATAAGAGGATAAATCTGATTCTATATATTTTTCAGGATTATCTGTATAAATAATGACCGGATTAGTCTGTTCCGACATTTCAGTTTCCCCACCGTAGATGATAGCTTGTTAGTGTTTAATAATCACGGGAGGAATCTGTTCACCCGCAGGCCGGAGCGGGTGCCGGAGACGGACTTCCCTCACACGATCAAGTGGAAAGTCTGGTCAGATTCCCTCCCGCGAAAGATATGGTTAGTTTTGTTTAACCTATAAAATCAAAATGGTTGGGCGGAATTGATATATGCATATCCGCGTCAATTTCCGGTACATGGAAAAGGAAGTAGAGATGCTTTGAAGGTGGGGCTATGTATAAGTTGCCCTTCATGTGTTCTTTGATGATTCCTTCAGGCAGGCCGTGTTTTGCGGCTAGTTTTTTTATTCCCATGCCGATCAGGATCATGGCTTTCTGGTTGAAGTTAACCTCAAACAGGGAAATCCTTACAGCTTCCCGGTTGTTGAGCTTTGTTTCTGCTGAGCATCCGCACATTGATTCAGGTATAAACATTCCATCCTCCGAGAATTTGTTTTGCGAAGTTGATTTTCATTTTCAATTAACGTTTAGGGTTCACTTAAGTCAACCTCTAAATGAAGTTAATGTTTAAATTTGATTTTTGTTTTAAAAATAGAAAGCCCGGAATCATGATGTGATTCCGGGCTAGTTCATTTTTATTGTTAGCAGAAATTAAATTTCAAAGAGCATTTCAAGGTCGTCACGGGTGAGCGACTTGAGCGCAGACTGACCGGGAATAATGGCGTCCGCAACGCTTTTTTTCATTTCCTGCAAGCCGAGGATTTTTTCCTCAACAGTATTTTGGCAGATCATCTTGTAGGCGAATACCTGACGTTTCTGGCCGATACGGTGAGTTCGGTCAGTGGCCTGATTTTCTACAGCCGGGTTCCACCACGGATCGTAGTGGATAACGTAGTCGGCTGAGGTCAGGTTCAGTCCGGTACCGCCAGCCTTCAGCGAGATCAGGAAGATGGGGATATCCGGGCTGTCGTTGAATTTGTCCACCTGCTCGAAGCGGTCCTTACTGGAGCCGTCGAGGTAGGTAAAAGGGATATCCTTAATGGTCAGCCAGGAACGTATCACATGCAGCATCTGTACGAACTGGGAGAAGACCAGAACCTTGTGTCCGCCTTCGACAATATCAAAGATGAGATCTTTGAAGGCGTCGAATTTACCTGAAGGCAGGTTGGTGGACAGGCCGGGCATATCCAGTTTGAGCAGACGTGGGTGACAGCAAATCTGGCGCAACTTGAGCAGCGCATCGAGGATGGACATCTGGCTTTTGGCCATGCCTTTTTCATCCACATCTCTGAGCACCTGATCTTTAAGCCGCTTGGCAAGGGCTGTGTACAGTTCCCGCTGCTCTTCGATGAGCTCGCAATAGTGAACTGTCTCGATCTTGGGCGGCAGATCCTTGGCCACTTCAGATTTTGTACGGCGCAGGATGAACGGTTTCACCCTTGTGCGCAGGTAGTTAAGGGTCTCTTCGTCGCCATCCTTGATGGGTTTGACGATTCCCCTCTGAAATGCATGCTGTGAACTGAGGAAACCGGGCATGAGGAACTCGAACAGGGACCAAAGCTCAAAGAGGTTGTTCTCAATGGGCGTACCGGAGAGGCAGAGGCGCATGTCGCTCTTGAGCTTGCGCACTGACTTGGCGGTGATGGTGTTCGGGTTCTTGATGTTCTGGGCTTCATCAAGAATAACGGAAGTATAATCATGCTTGAGCAGCTCTTCAAGGTCGCGGCGCAGCAATGCGTAAGTGGTGATTACGATTGTGGAATCCGGGATTTTCTTGAACAGGTCCTCGCGTCTTGATCCGTAAATGGTCAACACCGGCAGGTGCGGGCAGAATTTCTGTGCCTCACGCTCCCAGTTGGGCATGACCGAAGTGGGCACGATAATTAAGTTCGGCCCGGTAATGCCCCGCTCATGCAGGGAGAGGATAAAGGACAGGGTCTGAATGGTTTTACCGAGACCCATTTCATCCGCAAGGATACCGCCGAATTTATAGTCGCGCAGGAAGTTAAGGTAACTGAGTCCCTGAACCTGATAGGGGCGCAGGGTAGCGTTCAGTGCCTTGGGCTGGTCAAGCATTTTGATTTCGTCGAAGTTGTGGATTTTTTCACGCAACTTAACGAATTGTTCATCGGTCTTGGTGTCCGGGAGATCTTCGATGATCTTATCCAGCACAGGGGTTTCATACTGCTCGAACTGCTGGCGCGGAGGCTGTTCGGGATCGTATCCCAGAGCCTTGAGCTTGTGGCTGAGTTTTTTGAGCCACGATTCGGGCAGGCTTGTGTATGAACCGTCCTTGAGCTGTACGTAACGTTTGCCCTGACTCCATGCTTCCCAGATTTTATCAATGGGAACACGCTGGTCATCGTACTCAACATTAATGTCGAGATTGAACCATTTGTTGTCTTCGTCGGTTTCAACTTCAGCAACAATCTGCGGAGAAGTGAGCCTTACCTTGTAACGGGTCAGGTTCTTTTCACCGTAAATTCTGTATGCTTCAACCAGCTGAGGATAGTGGTCCAGCAGGAAGGTGATGGCAGCTTCCTGTTCCATGAACCAGATGGAGTTATTACGCGGCTGGAAACCCATGTCGCGAAGCTCGGCGAAAAGCTGGGCTTCTTCGTCCTGTGCGCGGCGTACAAGGTAGGATTTTTCTCCGTCCTTGTAGCTTCCGGTTTGCAGGTCGGGGTTGGGTTCTCCCATGGAGATTTCCCCGTGCTCGGTATCGTAAGTATTGTCGACCCTGATGGTCAGGAGTGATCCTTCCTCATTGAGGTAAAGCTTGGGATTGAAGGTGGCCGGAACAAAGAACGGCTGCATCTTCTCAAGAAATTCCTCATGGTCGTGCAGATCGGAAACAGGAATCTGGGTCCATACACGATCGAGGAATTCCGGAATATCCGCAGGCGGGATAATCGGATTCTGGATACGCATTTCCTGTACCAGTTTGGGCGCAAGTGTAGTTTGAACCGGGTAAAAACCCTGTTTCCAGTATACCCACAGCGGTAGTCTTCCGTAGAAAAATACTTCATCGTCATCCATGATGGAGAATGGCGGTTTGCCTTCATCCGAGAGCAGGATGTCGAAACGCAAACCTTCCTCGGAAAGTTCCGGGGAGAGTCTGAGCTGCATGGTTCTGCTTTCGATGCGGATAGGAATATCCGTCTCGCGCAGGAACATGTAATATTCGTCTTTGATTGCAGTAAAGAACCACGCATGCAGCCCGGCTGGAATTTCCACCCGGTGTCCGCGGTAATCGAGATAATGCCCGATCTGTTCTGCAACATGCGGTAAGCTGGGGGAGGTTTCGCTCCATTCCGGCTTTTCAATTATATTTTGCAGTTCTATTTCGTTCTGCACCTGTGAAAGGCCGGATTTGTTTTGCCGGGCCCGAAAAAAGGCCACCTGCAATCTTTCCGGTTCAGGGTACATGCGGTAGAGTATATAGTGTTTTCCCGCTTCCGGTTCCAGTTCAGTAGCAAAGAAGGACCGGAAATTTTGGCGCCAGTCTGCCTGCTTCTGGCTTTCGGCTTTCTCTTCTTCAGAATCAAGAGAAAGGAGCAGTTTTAATGCAGCAGCGGCCACGTGTTTGCAAACGCCGGAAAAAGATTCCGGGCAATTGCAATAATGGTTAATGCTTTCCTCTGCCAGGTTAAGACCCAGCTCGGAAGAGTAAATTTGAAAATCATCGCCTTGAATAGAGGCGTCAATATCCCAGTATCTTTCGCGTTTTTTTAGGTCGAGCTTCTGGACCCCGTCAGAGCTGACAATATTGCGTGCACCGTCAAGGATGTATTCCGGGACGGTCCCTGAAACAAAGGATTTAAGAATTGATTTTACTACAGCTTCATCATTTTGAGACATGATTATGTTTTCCCCAGAACTGTAACTTTCCTTAGTTAATTATATCTTATATTGAAAAGAGTGTCTTGTTATACAAAATAATTAGCGTTAAATCGCTTTCGCTGAATCCGTAAAGTAAAAAGCGATTTCGGTCAATCAGTAACAGTCAGTTGCTTGGCTTTTATTCAACAATAGTCCATACTGAATATATTATCAATGTAGTCGGCTTAATGGAAGATTTTTATTCTAAAAAATAAGGTTAACATGAACAGATTGATTTATGTCTTTGTTGTAATGTCATTTCTGGCCTTGCTCCCGGCCTGCGGTCCGGAAGAGGGGGCTGACAATGCAAAGCAGATTGCGGCTGCTGTGCCAGTTAAAGAGGTTTCCGAATCCAAGCCGGTTCATGGAGGAAGATTCAGGGAACCTTACCTTGCCGAACCCATGTGTCTTATTTCAACTTTGTCTACAGACTCCGCGAGTCACGCGGCCGCCAGCAAGATATTCGTTTCTCCGCTTAAATACAACAAAGATATTGAGCTTGTTCCATACGCGGCTGAATCTTTCGAGGTGCTTGAGGGCGGTAAACTGTTTAAATTCAAGCTGCGTGAGGATATCAAGTGGTTTGACGGTCAGCCCCTGACGGCTGAAGATGTTGAATTTACATATAATTTGATGATTGATCCAGACACTCCTACCGCTTATGCCGGGGATTTTAAAAATATAATGGAATTTAAAAGGACTGGAAAATATACCTTTGAGGTTCGCTATGATAAAGTTTTTGCCCGCTCATTGATTACATGGGCCTCGCATATCCTGCCTAAACACGTTCTTGAAGGCGAAGATCTGAACACCACCAAGTACAGGCGTAATCCTATAGGGGCTGGTCCTTACAAACTCAAGGAGTGGGTGTCCGGTCGCAGGCTGGTGCTTGAAGCCAATGAGGATTATTTTGAAGGGCGCCCCTACATTGACGAATTGGTTTACCGGATCATTCCTGATCTTTCCACTCAGTTCATGGAGCTCAAGAGCGGCAGTCTTGATGATATGAGTTTGACCCCGCAGCAGTACTCTTTTCAGACTAAAGGTGGAAATTGGGAACGTGATTTTCAGAAATTCAAGTATCTTTCCTTTTCCTACACCTATCTCGGGTTTAATATGGAAAGTCCTTTTTTTAGTGATGTGCGGGTCCGTAGGGCGATTAATTATGCGGTGGATAAAGAGGAGATAGTAAAAGGCGTGCTGCTTGGAATGGGCTATCCGGCCATGGGGCCTTACAAGCCGGGGACATGGGTGTTCAACGATAAGCTCAAACCCTACGGTTACCAACCGGAGAAAGCAAAAGCCCTTCTCAAGGAAGCTGGGTGGTCGGATAGTGATGGCGATGGACTCCTTGATCGTGAAGGTAGGCCGTTTTCATTTACTATTCTTACTAATCAGGGAAATTCCTTGCGTATTAAGGCTGCAACAATTATTCAAAATCGTTTGAAGGGGATCGGAATCGAAGTTAAGATCAGGACAGTGGAGTGGGCGGCTTTTCTTAAGGATTTTATTTTAAAAGGCCGTTTTGACGCGACTATTCTCAGTTGGAACATCTTGCAGGATCCTGATAGTTATACTGTCTGGCATTCATCCAAAGCCGCAAACGGCGGACTGAATTTCATCAAGTACAAGAATAGTGAGCTTGACGAGTTGCTTGAAAAGGGGCGTTCCACTCTGGATCAGAAGGAACGTAAGGTCATTTATGACCGCATTCAGGAAATAATGCATGAAGAGCAGCCTTATTGTTTTCTTTATGTTCCTATGTCCCTGCCTATTTTCAGCAGCAGAATCAAGGGATTGAAGGTGGAACCCGCAGGGTTGGACTATAATGCCAACGAGTGGTGGATTCCTGCACCGTTACAGACGAAACAGAGTTTACAGCAGTAATTATGATACGCATTAACGAAATCACTGACGTTGTCAGTTCCTATATTGATGATCCTGATCTGGACTTGATCCAGAGGGCTTATGTATTTTCCGCACGGGCTCACGAGGGACAGGTGCGCCTTTCCGGCGAGCCTTACCTTGCTCATCCGTTGCATGTAGCCAAGATTTTGGCTGACATGCGTCTTGATGAACCCACAGTGGCCGCAGGGCTTTTGCATGATACTGTCGAAGATACCGACACCACCATCGATGAGATCGCTGATCTTTTCGGGGAAGAGGTGGCTGATATTGTTGACGGTGTGACCAAGATCAGCATGATGGACTTTGAATCCAAGGCCATCGCCAAGGCTGAGAATATCCGTAAGATGATTCTTGCCATGGCTGAGGATATCCGTGTGCTCATGGTTAAGCTGGCCGACCGTCTGCACAACATGCGCACCCTCGATTTTCAGAAGAATTACAAGCAGTTGCTTATCGCACAGGAAACCATGGATATTTACTCCCCCCTTGCCAACAGGCTGGGGCTGTACATGGTTAAGCGCGATCTTGAGGATCTCTGTCTTTTTTATCTCAAGCCGGATGTTTATCAGGATATTACCGACGGATTGGAACGCCAGCACACCATTGGTAAAGAATATGTGGATAACGTCATCGGGCTGCTGAACGGGATACTTGATAACAATGAGCTTAAAGGAACCATTTACGGGCGTACCAAGCATAAATACAGCATCCACAAGAAGATGCAGCGGCAGAATCTGAGTCTTGATCAGGTTCATGATATCATTGCTTTCCGGGTAATTGTCGACTCTGTGAAGGACTGTTATTCCGTGCTTGGTCTGGTCCATTCCATGTGGAAGCCCGTATCCGGTAAGTTCAAGGATTATATTTCCATTCCCAAGGCCAACATGTACCAGTCCCTGCACACCACGGTCATCGGCCCGGAAGGTGAGCGCATCGAGATCCAGATCAGGACCGAAGAGATGCAGCAGGTTGCGGAGTATGGTGTTGCCGCCCACTGGCAGTACAAAGAATCCGGTAAAAGCGACGCTAAACAGAATCGCGATGCTGAACGTTTTTCATGGCTTAGGCAGATCATGGATTGGCAGCGTGAGCTTGAAGATCCCCGCGAATTCATGGCTTCGCTCCGTTTCGACCTTTTCAATGACGAAGTTTACGTTTTCACTCCAGGCGGAGAAATTAAAGAGCTTCCCGATGGGGCAACTCCGGTGGATTTCGCTTATTCCATTCATACTGAGGTTGGTAACCACTGTACCGGAGCCAAGGTTAACGGGCGGCTGGTTACGCTTAACTCAGTACTTAAGAATGGTGATACCATTGAGGTTATTACTGACAAGAACCGCAAGCCCAGTCGCGATTGGCTTAAGTTTGTAAAAACCGCCAAGGCCCGGACCCGTATTAAGCATTACATCCGCACTGAAGAGAGGACCCGTTCCATCATCCTTGCCAAGGAAATGCTTGAGAAGGAAGGCCGCCGCATGAATCTTAATGTGGCCAAGGCTATGAAAGACGGTTATTTCGTCATGCTCGCCGATGAATTTAATTTCGGTCATGTGGACGATCTGCTTTCCAATATTGGTTATTCAAGGATTACCCCGCGCAAGGTTCTGGGTCGCCTTTATGCTGTTATCAATGAGATTGAAGGCACTGAGGAAGAGCAAAAGCCTGATCCGCACCATGAGAGTGCCGAGGATAAGGCCAAAGGGGCCGCAGCCAGCTCTATTGATATTGAGGGCGTAGATAATGTTCTGATTCGCTTTGCGGGCTGCTGTACCCCGCTTCCGGGTGAGCCGATTATCGGTTACATCAGCCGCGGGCGTGGGGTGGTTATCCATTCCGCAACCTGCCCCAATATCAAGAGTCTTGAAGAAGAAAGGCTGCTCAATGTTTCATGGACCGGAGGTCAGGAAGAATCACAGCACCCGGCTCAGATTCGTATCCGTTGTCGCAACAGCAAAGGTATGCTTGCAAAGATTAGTACCGTGCTTACGGAGATGGATGTGAATATCGATTCCGGTGAATTCAAGTCTGATCTTGACGGAAGTTCCGTGCTGGAATTCACCGTGGAAGTCACCGATCTCGGACATCTGCACCGTTCTTTGAACAAGCTTAAGACCATTGAGAATGTGTTGGAGGCTACTAGACTTAGCTAGTACGCTTCGCGTTACACAGTAAATAGCTCCCGCTGAACTTGGTTCGGCGGGAGTTTTTCGTTTAAATATCGGTAAGAATCATTTCTGTGGGTATAACCTCAATCAGGTGCGGGCTGTATAATTCCGACCAGACGAAGTTGTGGTGCTTAATGATTGTTTTTGCATCAAGATAAGGCTTGTCTGCTGTTGTGTGTGCGTCGGAAGCTACTATCACTTTGTAGCCCATACTTGCGGCTTGCCTGACGGTGGAGTCGATGCAGAAATCCGTGCAGCATCCGGTGAGGATCAATTCGTCTACATGCGCATCATTCAGTTTTTCTGCAAGATCAGTATTGCAGAATGAATCGCAGCAGGTCTTTTCTATAGTTATATCATCGGACCTGAAATCCAGCTCATCCAGTATTTGCCATCCTTCGGTGTTTATCGAAAGGGCATCTTCATCACTATTGTGGCGGATAAATATTAACGGAAGTTTTTCCGCTCGTGCTTTTTCTATAAGCAAATTGATTCTGCTGATTGCTCCGTCAGCATCATAGCGATTCCCCGCTGCAAACAATGATTTTTGCATATCTATGATCAGTAGTGCTTTCATGTTTATTCCTGCCGCTTTGCTGGTTTTAAAACTGAGTTCATGTGATTTTTAGTTTATTTTTAAGGAGATGGGAAGCTCTGTGTACCGTTGCGCTTTAAGGCTTTCCGGTAAAAAAATGAACATACGAAAGTTTTAAACGACTAATTTAAACAAACGTTTGACTTTGTGCAGGGCTGTGTATATTTTTAGCTTCGTAAAGAATGAAAAATCTCAGTTGAGAGGTATAAATATGACACAACATCCCAAGGGAAAGACAAATAAGGCGCGCGGTGAAGAGACCCGTCAGAAGCTTATTGAAGTTGGCTTGCGCCTTTTCGCCATGAACGGTTTCAACGGTGTGAGCATGCGCAACCTTGCTGCTGAGGCTGAAGTTAATCTGGCTACGGTGGGCTATCATTTCGGGGGTAAGCAGGGGCTTTATGAAGCTGTGCTTTCTGAAATTATTTCAGTTCGCGATGAGGTTATGCCCGGTCTGGATGCCGTTTGTAAGCAGGTGGATAACCATAGCAATGGAAAGCTCAGCAAGTCCGAGTTAGTTTCATGGTACTTCAGGGAGGCAATGATCGGAATGATCGGTAATCCGGCTTCGGTCTGGGGAGCGATGTTGATCAACCGTGAACTGGCCGCTCCCAGTGAATCATATGCTCTTCTTGAGAAAGAATTTTTTTCTCCCAGCTGGGATTCCATGGAAGCCCTGCTTAAATGTGTGATGCCTGAAGACACTTCGCAGACAGAAATTCTGCTTACAGGACTTTCTCTGATAGGGATTGTATTGAAATTTGTTCATCCGAAAGCTTTTCTGGACAGAATGGGCTGGGATGAAATTACTCCTGAACGTTTGGATCAAATTACTGAAATTTTATGCAAAAGGGTTGTCGATTTTGTCGGCTGCCGTGAGGAATAGCGATGAAAAAAATAATATTAGTTACTATATTGGTCCTCGGTTTTGCTTTGATCGGCTGCAAGGAAAAGCCTGTTCCGGTGCAGGAAATTCTGCGTCCGGTAAAGACCATGAAGGTGGGTGAAGGAGCTTCCGGCAGGCAGTGGGTTTTTTCAGGTACTGCTGAGGATGCTTTACAGTCCGACCTTTCTTTCCGCGTGGGCGGAAAGATTGTTTCTTTTCCCGGAGACCAGATTGGCCGCAAATTCCGGTCCGGTGAGATTCTTGCCCGTTTGGACCCTGCCGATTACGAGCTTGAGGTTCGCCAGGCTGAGTCTAATCTGGAGCAGGTCCGCGCAAATTACGTACGTGCCAAGGCAGACGTAAAGCGTGTCAGCCAGCTTTTCGAACGCAAGGTTGTTTCCAAGTCTGAGCTTGATCAGTCGGATGCGGATTTTAAATCCTATCAGGCTCAGCTTAATGCTTCAGCTAAGAAACTTGATATTGCCCGCAAGCGTTTGCGTTACACTACGCTCAAGGCTCCTTTTGACGGCTGGGTCGGTACGGTTGCTGTGAATGTGCACCAAAACGTGCAGTCCGGTCAGAAAGTAATAGGTTTTAATGCCGGGAAGCAGATGAAGATGTATATCTCCCTGCCCGACACGCTCATTTCTTCAGTCAGCGAAGGTGAGAAAGTTCAGGTCACCTTTGATGCTTTGCCCGGGAAAGTCATGAAGGGCGTAATCATGGAAGTGGGGATTGGAACAAATGAAGGTTCTTCCTATCCGGTAAAAGTATATCTTGATAATTCCGATCAGATTGTCCGCAGCGGCATGTCCGGTAATGTAAGATTTTCCGGACGTTCTATCAGTTCAAACGTTTTTGTGGCTCCCTCAGCCATTGTCGGCAATCCTGATGGCAGCAATCATGTCTGGATTGTTGAAGAAGGTTCAGTGGTCAAGCGTCGTGATGTTGAGGTTGGCTCCATTTCTTCCAAGGGTGTCTTGATAAAGAGCGGTCTTAAGTCCGGCGAAACTGTAGTCACTCGTGGTGTGCACTCACTTAAAAATGGTTTGAGGGTACGCAATGTCGGGGGGCTGTCGTGAATCTTGCCAGATGGTGCATAGAAAATAACAGGACTTCCATTGCGCTCTTTGTGCTGATTGCTTTTGCAGGTGTCTCCACCTTTTTCAGCATTGCAAAATCTGAAGATCCTGATTTTACAATCCGTACCGCTGTTATCAGCACGGTTTTTCCCGGTGCCTCACCGCAAAGGGTGGAGGAACTGGTTACTGATAAGCTGGAAGAAAAAATCAGGGAAATTGACGTTATCAAAACCGTCAAATCCCAATCCATGACCGGGTTGTCCATCATTGAGGTCGAATTTCAGGATAACCAGAAAAACATGACCCCTATCTGGCAACGTCTGCGCAACAAGGTGCTTGATGCCAAGAAGACTCTGCCAGCCGAAGCTTACGAGCCTGTGGTTAACGATGAATTCGGGGATGTTTTCGGCATTGTGGTCGCCCTGACCGGGGATGGATTCAGCTACCGCGAATTAAAAGACGTTGCCGACTATACTCGCGATGAATTGCTTTCTATCCCCAGCGTAGGCAAGGTTGACCGTTGGGGATTGCAGGATGAGCGGGTTTTTGTTGATTTTTCCAATTCGCGCATGGCTGCGGCGGGGATTACTCCCTTTGCACTGGCCCAGATGCTCAGTCAGCAGAATATGATCCGCCCCAGTGGGTCGGCTAAGGTCGGACCGGAGCGTATTTATATTGAGCCTACCGGGGAATTCAAGTCTGTTGACGATATCCGAGATATGTCTCTGCGTATTGAGGGTATGAAATCCTCACTCAAACTTTCCGATGTGACCAAGATCACCCGCGGCTTTGCCGATCCTCCGGGAGTCATGGCCCGTTATGATGGTGAGCCATGCCTCATGCTGGCTATTTCCATGGCAGACGGCAACAACATCATGGAAGTGGGCGAACTGGTTTCCGCCAAGTTGGAAAAACTTTCCAAAGATCTTTACCACGGCATGGAATACAACGTGGTTGTCTATCAGCCGGATTATGTTGATACAGCAGTTACTGATTTTATGATCAACCTGCTTGAATCATTTATATTTGTAGTTTTTGTTATTTTGATCTTCGCAGGATTCAAAACCGGACTTGTCGCTGGTTCGCTTGTGCCTATGGCCATGCTTGCCTGCCTCGGTTTGATGCCCCTTTTTGATGTGGATTTGCAACGAATCTCCATTGCTTCGCTGATTATCGCGCTGGGTATTCTGGTTGATAACGGGGTAGTTGTTTCAGAGGCTATTCTTGTTCGACTTGCCTCCGGGGAGGAGCGTTTAAAGGCTGTTGTGGGAGCGGTTTCAGAATTGTGGATGCCTCTTTTGGCTGCATCTCTGACTACCGTATTCGCTTTTTTGCCTATCCCTCTTGCAGAGAATACTACCGGGGAATACTGCTTTTCTTTGTTTGTTGTGGTCAGTCTGACCCTGCTTTGTTCATGGGGATTGTCCATGTCCATGGTGCCTATGCTCTGCTACTACGTGCTTAAGCCCAAGGTCGTGATCCAGACTTTTTCCAGCCGCATGTACCGTATTTATCGCTCTATGCTGCTCTTTTGCCTGCGGCATCGTCCTAGTTTCCTTGCGGTGGTGCTTATCGGCTGCATGGCCGCTTTCTGGGGATTCCAGTTTGTGCCCAAGATGTTCTTTCCACCTAACGAGCGTGCCCAGTTCACCATTGATTTCTGGCAGCCCTTCGGAACCGATATCACTTCCACTGCTGATGAAGTCGGCAAGCTTGAGCAGTTTCTGCTCGCTGACAAAGGCGTGGAGAGTGTGGGAACATTTATCGGTCACGGCGGGCCGCGCTGGTATCTGCCGCTCAACCTTGAGCAGCGTAATGACAACCTCGCCACTTTTGTAGTTAATACCGAAAGCGTTGAAGCTACCGATGAAGTTATTGAACGTACCCGTAATGAACTCAAGGCCGAGTTTCCCGGTGCCGATTTCAGTCTTAAAAAGTTGATGAATGGTCCCCCGGTAGGTGCTCCGGTACAGATCCGTATTTCCGGTCCGGACCAGAAAACTCTTTATCATCTGCGTGATAAGGTTGTCGCTTTGTTGGACAAGACGCCCGGCGTAGCCCGGGTCTGGGATGACTGGGGGCAGTGGACCAAGAAAATGGAAGTGAACGTGGATCAGGACAAGGCCCGTCAGGCCGGACTGACCAGTTCCGATGTGGCACTCAGCCTGCAATCAAGTATGAGTGGTTATCAGGCTTCCACTTACCGCGACGGGGATACCAATATTCCCATCATGTTGCGGACCGAGGGAGATTTTCGTGACCGTCTGGACAAGCTGGAAAGTCTGAATGTCTATTCCTATCAGGCTCAGAAAAATGTTCCGCTGAGTCAGATCGCATCATCTGAACTGGTCTGGCAGCCCTCTGACATCCGCCGCAGGGACCAGACCCGGACTATGACAGTTAAAGCCGATCTCTTTGGCGGCTACTTTGCTATGCAGACTCTTGATGCGGTGCGTCCTGAAATTAATAAAATGATGCAGTCAGACAATTGGCCGGTGGGTTATTCCGTGGCCTATGGCGGTGAGTTTGAAAAGAGTCAGGAAAGTCAGGATGCCATTAATGCCAACATGCCCCTTGCTATGGGACTTTTGGTGTTGGTCCTAATCTTCCAATTCAACTCCTTCAGGCGTCCGCTGATCATTTTGCTGACCTTGCCGCCCATGATGTGCGGTATTACGCCGGGAATGATCCTGACCAATTCGCCTTTCGGGTTCATGCCCATGCTGGGAATGATCAGTCTGCTGGGGATTATCGTCAACAACGCCATTATGCTCATTGACCGCATTGAAATCCTGCGCGGGCGGGGACTGACTCTGGATAATTCCATTGTATTGGCCTCCCTTGAACGAGCAAGACCGATCATCATGACCGCAACCACAACCATCATCGGTATGGTTCCACTCTCATTGCAGGGCGGGGAAATGTGGCGGCCCATGGCTAACTGCATTATGTCCGGCCTCATGTTCGCCACCGTGTTGACCTTGATCCTTTGCCCGGTCCTCTATTCACTTTTTTTTAAACAGAATTTTAAGAAATATGAATGGAATCAGGATGTGGTTAAGCAGGGTAGTGATGTGTAAGAAATAAGAAAATATGAATTAAAAGTCCCGCAACTCCTGAACGAGTTGCGGGACTTTTCTTTTGGGATCAGAATAATTTTACAGATCTTCCAGAATCTTCTGGATAGCGTCCACCAGATGTTTGGGGGTAGAGGCTCCGGCGGTGAGGCCTATTTTGTTCAAAGATTTTAGCTCGGTAAGGGGAAGCTCATCGGCGATTTCAACGTGGGTACACTTAGTGCCAGCGGTTTCAACAACCTGCACGAGGCGGCGGGTGTTGCCGGAGATACGGCCACCTACAACGATCATGTGATCCACTTTTTCAGAAAGGGAAATTGCTTCGTCCTGACGCTGACGAGTAGCATCGCAAATGGTTTTAAGGGTTACAAAGTCAATCCCTTTGCTTTCAAGGTAGTTGATACAATCTTCGTATATGACGCGGTCCTGTGTGGTCTGGGCCGCAAGACAATATTTTTGGTTCGGGTCCAAATCAATGGCCTGAAGTTCCTCAAGGGAGTCAAAAAGGTGCGGTCCTGCGGGGCCGTAGCTGAGCAGCCCTTTTACTTCCGGGTGGCTGTCTTCACCGTAAAGGAGCAGCACGCGGTCATCTTCGGTGTTGCGCTGGATAAGCAACTGGGCTTTCTTGACTTTGGGGCAGGTGGCGTCAATGACGTTCACTCCGCGTTGGCGCAGGTCTTCTTCCACTGCCTTGGGTATGCCATGGGCACGGATTACAACGTATGCGCCATCAGGAACGTCTTCCGGGGTCTTGGCGGTGACTACGCCTTGTTTTTCATAATCTTCAAGGACCTGTGGATTGTGGATGATCGGTCCTAAAATGTATATTTTCCTATCTTCGTCTTTTTCAATGAGGGAATCCAGTTTGTTAAGGGCAAGGTCTACGCCCATGCAGAAACCGGCTGTCTCAGCCCTGATAACTTCAACCATTTACGGCCTCCATATATTTTGCGGCGCAGGCCGCATATTTTGTGATTTGGTATAATTTGAAGATATTACATTTCATCATCTGCTTTGGCAATGCGCATGTTCAAGCTGAATTTGGATAAGATATTGACCACAGAGGGGAAGGGGGGTATTTTCCGACAAAAAAAATATCTCGACCGTTAAAATCGGAATGAATTGGAGCAGACTAGAATGAGTTCTGAGATTGTAAAAGAATATAGAAATAGAAAAGCTGAAGCTTACGAATTGCATCGTAAATATGTGAATCCCCAGTTTGTGCGGGTTCTTGAAGTTATCGGATATGACCGCAATTATGTCTCTTCCGAGGGAGCTTACCTCACCGATGCCAAGGGTGTTAAGGTGCTCGATTTTCTGTCTGGATTCGGGGTGTACAATATCGGTCGCAACCATCCATATGTTGCCGATGTACTTAAGGAAGTAATGGGCGAAAAAACTGCCAGCATCGTACAGATGGACCTTGGGGTTATGTCCGGCATGCTGGCTGAAAAGCTTGCTAAGCTTGCTCCCGGTAACCTCGAGGCTGTTTTTTTCACTAATTCCGGTACCGAAGGAGTTGAAGGGGCATTGAAGTTTGCCCGTCAGGCCAGCGGTAAGCATAAGCTGGTCCATTGCCATCACGCTTTTCACGGGCTGACTCTCGGTTCACTGTCTGTAAATGCCAACCGGGAATTCAGGGATCGCAACGAGCCGCTTTTGCCCGACTGTGTACCTGTGCCTTTCAATGATCTTGAGGCTTTGGAAGAAGCCCTCAAGGGCGGTGATGTGGGCGCATTTATTTTTGAAACCGTGCAGGGCAAGGGTGTTTTCGTGCCCGATGACGGTTATCTTGAAGGTGTGCGTGAGCTTTGCGACAAATACGGAACTTACATGGTCGCTGATGAAGTTCAGTGTGGTATGGGCCGGACCGGGAAAATGTTTGCTGTTGACCATTGGGGTGTGCAGCCTGACATTCTGGTTATTTCCAAGGCCCTTTCCGGCGGTTACATTCCTGTTGGAGCAGTCATCACCACCCGTGAGATTCATGGTAAGATTTTTGATTCCATGGAACGTTGTTTTGCCCATTCCAACACCTTCGGCCAGAATGATTTGGCCATGGCAGCCGGACTGGCAACCATTGAGATTCTTGAGAAAGAGAATCTGGCTGAAAATGCAGCCAGAATGGGGCAGCGGATTGAAGAAGGGATGCAGAAGCTTGCCGATAAGTACGAAATGCTGACCGAAGTCCGTGCCAAAGGACTGATGATCGGTATGCAGTTCGGCGAGCCTAAATCCATGGCTCTTAAGGCCAGCTGGAAGCTGCTGCATAAGATGAATGACGATCTTTTTTGCCAGATGATCACCATGCCGCTGCTGGAAAAACACAACATCCTTAGTCAGGTGGCCGGGCATGGTCTTGATACTGTGAAAATTCTGCCTCCGCTGATGATCAACGATGAGGATGTGGATAAATTCCTCGCCGCCATGGATGATGTGCTCAAAGAAGCGCACAAGATTACCGGGTCCGCCTGGAAAACCGTGAAGGACCTCGGAATCCGTACTGCTAAGACTTCATAGCCGGATTTCCTTCCCAAGATGGAAGGCCGAAAATCGTGGCAATTATGGGAGGCAAACTGTACTATGTATGATGGTTTGCCTCCTTTAATTATCTGTCACTAAAAAAAAGACCCCTGCCGTTATTTCCGCAGCGGGCAGAGCTTAAGTGAATATTTTTTACAATGTTTTAGAGAAAGTCATCCGCTCCGTTTGGGGGCTGGTCCGTAAGGCTCCTGTAGCCATTGTCATCTGCGCCGTTTTGCTGGCTGCTGCCTGCGCTGTTTCTTCCGCCCTTTGGCTTAAGTTGGACAGCGATCAGGATAACCTCATTTCCCACGATCTTCCTTTTCAGAAACGTAATATCGAGCAGATTAAAAATTTCGGTGATCAGGAATATATGTTTGTGGTCATCAAGACCGGGGGCAGTGAAGCTGGTAAGCAGAAAGCTGCAAAGTTTGCAGGTACACTTGCCACAAAGCTGAAAAAACGTCCTGATCTGGTCAAGGAAGTTCATTACGCCATGTCCGCCCGTGACATGGGGCCGGGGGTGCTCATGTTTGCTTCTCCGGACGAGCTGCGCCAGTTCGTGACCCTTGCCCGTGATTTCGGTCCGTTGGGCCGGGAATGGTTTGAGGCTCCGGGTTTGTCCCGTTTTCTGGACATGACCGCAGGGCTACTTTCCGGTGAAAATGGCGGCGGTGCTGATCCGGAAATGTTCGGTCCGTTCATGGGTGCAGTGGATAATCTTGTGAGCGAGATGCAGGCCTCTCTTGTTTCCGGTCCGGCTCTTGAAACTTTGAACGCTCCGGTGTTCGATCTGGACAAGGCCGGAATTCAGTATTTCTTCACTCGCAACGGCAAGCTTTTGATCATGCGCATTCTGCCCAAAAAGGATTTCCGGGTTATGGATGTGATCGGGCCTTCGCTGAATTTTGTGCGTTCTTCGCTTGAAACAGTACGTACCGAATTCCCGGAAGTAGAGGCTGGACTCACCGGACGTCCGGTTCTTTCCGCTGATGAGATGCACACTACGGATCAGGATATGACCATCGCCGCCATCATTTCAGTGGTAGTGGTGGGACTTATGTTCATGTTTATCCTGCACGGCTGGCTGCGGCCCATGCTGGTTATGGGCTCGCTTTTTTGCGCCATGGCCTGGACCTTCGGGTTTACGCTGGTGACGCTGGGCAGTCTGAATCTGCTCTCCATTGTTTTCGCCCTTGTGCTGGTTGGTATCGGAGTGGACTTCGGTATCCATATTGTTATGCGTTATGTTGAGGCCTCCGCTTCAGGCCTGTCCCCGGACGAGGCCGTGGAGAAAGCTCTGATGCATACCGGTCCCGGAGTTTTGCTGGGCGGTATTACTTCGGTATGTGCTTTTTACGCTGTACTCGGACAGGAATTTGTGGGCTTAGCCGAGCTTGGTCTTGTGGGCGGAACGGGTATTATTTTTTGCTTGATCTCCATGCTTACCGTGCTGCCGTCAATGATGCTTATCGCAGGACGACGCAACTGGTTTCCGTCCTCCCAACCGCGTATGGCGACCATGCCGTTCATGGAAAAAATTATTTCCCGTCCGGTGACTGTGCTGCTTGTTTTCGGTGCGTTAACTGCGTTGGCTTTTTCGGGATTCCAGAAAGCCGGATTCAATTACAATCTGTTGGATTTACAAGCTGAAGGTCTTGAATCCGTTGAGTACGAACATGTGTTGATCAACGATTCCGATGAATCCACATGGTTTGCGGTCATGACCCGGCCGGACCTTGAATCAGTGAAATCTCTGATCGCAGAACTTAAACAGGTTCCGTCGGTGGGGCGTATTGAGTCCATTCTTGATTTCCTTCCCGAAGGACAGCAGGAAAAAGCTGAAATTTTGCGCGGCGAGGCTGAGGCTTTGCAAGGAATTAATCTTGAAGCCCGCAATTCCTATCTTGTACCCTCAGAAGTGACGGCTTCCCTTGAGAATCTGATTGAATCTCTTGAGGGTCTTGAGGAAAAGCTTTTTTCTGCCGGGGCCAAAAAAGAATTACAGCAGGTTACGGACATTATTGACCGTGCGGATTCTTGTCTTGAAATATTAGAGAAGAACCCTGCGGATGCGGTTAATCTGACCCCGCTTCAGGCACGGTTGGTCAGTGAGCTTTCAAGCTCCTTTGCGTGGCTTAAAGAGATTATGGAAGTGCAGTCCGTTACCCCGGATGACCTGCCCGAGCATTTACGCTCCCTTTACGTAGGCAAGGACGGCAGTTTCATGGTCAAGATTTCCGCGGTGGAAAATGTCTGGGATTTTGACAAACTGACCGAATTCGTGGCCGACCTGCGCAAGATTGATCCCAATGTGACCGGAGTTCCGGTGGTGGTCCTTGAATCTTCTCTGCTCATGCGTGAGACATTTCTTGAGGCTGCCGGACTGACTATCATTCTGGTTTCAATAATTCTGTTCCTCAGCTCTTTCAGTATTGCTTATGTGCTTTTGACCCTTGTTCCTCTTTTTGCCGGGATATTCTGGCTGCTGGAGGTTATGGGAATTACCGGACTGAGCTTTAATTTAGCCAATTTCTTTGCTATTCCTGTACTTATCGCCATCGGTGTTGACGGCGGAGTTCATTTTCTGGCCCGTTGGAAAGAGCTTTCCCCAGGGGAGCGTCTCTACCATACCAGCACCCCGGTGGCTGTGGGACTTAGTTTTTGCACCACCATGATCGGGTTCGGCGGATTGCTGTTGGCTCACCATCGCGGTCTTGCCTCGCTGGGTGGGATTATGGTTACCGGTTCTGCTACCTGCCTTGTGGGTTGCATGGTGGTCCTGCCCGCCGTGTTCAGACTGATTGAAAGGATTAAAGGAAAATAGTTTATGTTCAGAAAAGTTATTTTATTTGCGTTTGTTCTTGTCCTTACCCTGAGTTCTGTTGCCTTGGCCGGAAGATTTGATTTTGCCATCATCCAACCCGGACAGCCAGGGACCACTGCTGAAGCGCAGCCAGTCATGGACGAATTGGCTAAGTATCTATCTGCTAAACTGGGTGAGGAAGTGAATGGAGTTTACTACAATGATTTGAACGCAGCCCTCGCTTATCTCGGTAAAAACAAGTCCGCATGGGCTATCTGCGGGCTGACCTTTTTCAAATCATATTCCACTAAATTCCTCATGACTCCTGTGGCTTCGACCATGCCACAGGGTATGGAAAAGGATGTCTGGCGTTTAATCGTTCCTGCATCCGGTCCTGATTCCCCGGAAAATGTAACCGGAACTGTTTATGGTTCCATGCTTTACGCTCCGCAGGCCATGGAAATTCTTTTTAATGGGAAAAAAAGTGCTGATTTTACACTGGAAGGTACGCATAAGGCCTTGCGTATGCTCCGCAAGGTTAACAAAGGCAAAGTTTCCGGCGTGGTGCTTGATGCGGTGCAGTATTCAGTGATCAAGGATTCAGATCGTTATTCCGGGACCAAAGTTATTTACACTACTCCCGAGCTCCCCAACAGCCCGGTGGTCTGGTTCGGCAAGACAACTGATGACGCTTTCCGGCTTCAGGCTGTGTTGCTGGATATGGATAAGGAGCCGGTTGCAAAGGATTTGCTTAAGCTGTTACAGACTTCCGGTTTTATGCCCGCTGATAAGGATTTGCGCTAATGGCTGTTTTGCGGGTTTTTCCCCTGCTGGCTGTTCTACTTATTTGCGGCTGTTCTGCGCAATACAACCTTCCCCTTTATGAATATGAAGCGGACGGGGTGGTGCTATGGAAGCCCTGCTCGCGGGCGCAGGCGGAAGTTCTTTTCAGTTCTTCTAAAGATAAGGATGTCTTGCAGGGAGCGGCCTGTTCTGCATGGTTGCTTGAGAGCGGGGCGGTTAAGACTGCTGATTACGCGAGAGCTTCTCAGGAAAAGCTGAACAAATATCTGACTAAAAATACTCAATCCGGTCTGGCCCACTATCTTTTGGCTTATTTAATTGCTAAAGAGGCTCAGTTTGCTCCCATGAAGGGTCTTGACCTTGTGGGCCGGATGGAGCAAGAAGCACTCGCAGCGTCCAGACTTTCCCCGGAGGTTGATCACGGAGGCCCGGATCGTTTTCTGGGTGAGCTTTATTTGAAAGCACCGTCTCCGCCAATCAGCATCGGGGATATGGATAATGCTTTGGATTATTACGAAAAGGCCGTTAAAATCGCACCGGATTTTGCCATGAATCGTCTTGGTCTTGCAACTGCATTACTGGAAGATGATGAAGTGGAGGAAGCCTGTGCTCATTATGACAAGGCCCTGCAAAGCAATTGTTTTGATGCAAAATTATTAAAAGTTGATTCCTGTAAAAAGCTGGTCAAAGCCTGTGAGGGCAAAAAGGCCGCTGAATAACAAAACCCGCCCCCATGCGGCGGAAATGAGGTTAAGACCTTGGCAATTCCTGCAATTCAAGTAGCTAGACTCGGTAAATATATTCTCACTCAGACCTTGAAGGGTAACAAACATTACCCGCTGGTACTCATGCTCGAACCCCTTTTTCAGTGCAACTTGCGCTGCAAGGGTTGCGGTAAGGTCAACCAGCCGCCTGAAATTCTCAATAAGCGTCTTTCCGTACAGGAATGCATTGATGCTGTGGAAGAATGCGGTGCGCCTATAGTTTCCATTCCCGGTGGTGAGCCGCTGCTGCATCCAGAAATTCCGACCATCGTCAGCGAATTGGTTAAGCGTAAGAAATTCGTTTACCTCTGCACCAATGGTATTCTCATGCCCGAGCGTATCCACGAGTTCAAACCCAGCCCTTACTTGACTTTCAACCTCCATTTGGACGGTCCCGCAGAGATTCACGATAAGGTTGTATGCAAACAGGGTGTTTTTGATTCTGCGGTCAGGACCATCAAGTTGCTCAAGTCCAAGGGATTCCGGGTAAACACCAATACCACCCTTTTCGGCGGTCAGACTGCTGAAAAGGCTGCTGA
Source organism: Marinifilum sp. JC120 (assembly GCA_004923195.1). Taxonomy (NCBI): domain Bacteria; kingdom Pseudomonadati; phylum Bacteroidota; class Bacteroidia; order Marinilabiliales; family Marinifilaceae; genus Marinifilum; species Marinifilum sp. JC120. The sequence goes on from RDSB01000007.1 coordinate 203,916, forward strand.
TTTTTTTGATTTCCTCATGGATCTCAAGGTTGACGGTATGACCCTTTCCTCTGCTTTCAGCTATGAAGCAGCTGAAGATCAGGATGCTTTCCTGACCCGTCCGCAGAGCGAAAAGCTTTTCCGTGAAATTTTCACCATCGGCAAAGGCAAGAACTGGGATTTTAGCCACAGCAGCTTTTATCTCGATTTTCTCGCCGGAAACCAGCCCGATTACAAATGCTCCCCGTGGGGCAACCCCTGCCGTTCCGTGCATGGCTGGCAGCGTCCCTGCTACCTGCTGGAAGACGGTTTTGTTTCTTCCTACAAAGAGCTTATGGAAGATACTGATTGGGATAAGTTCGGCGTGGGTAACGATCCCCGCTGCGCAAACTGCATGGTCCATTGCGGTTTCGAACCCACAGCAGTTGCTGATTCCGTAAAGCGTCCCATCAAAGGTGCTATGCTGGCGTTGAAAGGTGTAAGCGTAAAGTAGTAGGTATAAATTGATAATTGAAAAAGCCCGCTGAAGTTAGCTTCAGCGGGCTTTTTTTGTATCTTGATATAAATTATTGCAGGTCGCTTTCTTGGAACTTTTTGACGTTAATTTCTGATGACAGTTCTTTGTCTACATCTTTAAAATAATGAATCTGCTCACTAGTCAATGCGTCAGGGTCAAAACTGTCGTAAGTAAAGGCATTATCGAATTTTGATAAGTCAGCTTTACGCATATAAGCAAAGAGAGCTTTTTTTGTATCAGATATCTTTTTTGTGCAGACCATGACATCAATTGCTTCAGGTAAAATTATTTTTTGATTTTCATAAAAATCCGCATAATAACCGATATCTGAGTTGGTTACGAATGTTCTGCAATAATAGTTTTCTCCATCTACATTTTTAGTATAGATGTTAGTGTATGGCCCTGATCCTGTCGGTAAATATTTTGGTTCCCAATAATACCTTGGCGGAATTGATTGTATTTCGAAAAAACTTAGTCTATCAGCACCATGTGTTTTTTCTTTTCCTGCGTAGTAGTATCTCTTGTGGTGTATTTTATTTACTGTTTGTGATTCTTCGCCAATGAATTGTACGTTTTCAGGGAATGTTATTGTTAATGATGGGGACTGAGTTGAGTAAAAAGCGTTTTGAGTGGCGATTTTTTTCTCAACACAGCCTGTGCAAGCGATTGCAAGTAGAAGTAGAATTAGAAACAGTGCCTTATTCATATGATACCCCTTTTTTTGTTTTAATTGGTGTATCTATGTAGTATGTGTATGTCAATATAATTAGATAGATTAATTGGTTCGCTAAGCCGAAAAGCAGAGTTTACTATGCTCTGCATTAAAAAAATTAATTCAATATCTTCCCCAAAGCTTTTAAAGCTTTTGAGTAATCCCGCCCCATGGGGATCAATTCAAATATTAGAGTGGGCCGTTTCATGATGGCTTTGAGAATGGGGCCGAGTTGCGTTTTGCCTGATTCATCAACGCCAGCCAGAGATTCTTGAGGGATGCCCCGTTTTGAATCGTCGCTGATTGCCCGGATACAGCCGAAAGGGATTCCCGCTTGTTTTGCAGCTTGAGCTACGGAGATGGATTCCATATCCACAGCCAAAGCCCCGGTCCGTTCATGAGTGAACAGTTTATCTTGCGGCGTGAGTAGAGGTTCTCCGGCAGTTATCAGTTTGCCGCATTGGATTTCGCCGCAGGAGGGGATCAGTTCACTACGCATGAGTGCATCTTCCTCTCCCTCAAACCAAGAATCAAATCCCGCTATATCCGAATGAATGGTGGTGGCCGCAACAAGGGTTCCGGCTTCCAGCCCGGCTGCCAATCCCCCGGAAACACCAATACTTAGAATTAAATCCGGCTTTTCTGCGCAAAGTAGTTCCGCTGCCTCGGCTGCCCGCGTAGTTCCGATCCCGGAAATTATGCATCGGTAACTAACTTTGTTTTTAAGCGTGCCGGAAAGAATTTGATATTTGCCGAGTGTCTCATGCTGCGGGGCGGGGCAGATGGCCTGTGCTTCCTGTTCCATGGCCGCGATTATGGCGAGTTTTTTTAATTTCATTGTTTGTCCTTAAATTGATCTTGTGTCGAGGATAGATCAGATATGGAGATGGGTAAAGTTTGCGATTTGTTGCAAACTTGTTGTTTATTATGTTGAAAGTGTACTTTTGGGGTGATTTTTTACCTGTTTGCAACAGATGTTGACACATAGCGAAAATGAAAATAACTAGCGCGACAGGGTTATAGTGAGGGGATCATTTATAACTTTAATTAAGGTGGTGTCTAGATGAAGTGGTTTAAAAACTTAAGAATGATGTACAAGATTATGCTGCCGGTGGGAGCTTTGCTTCTGTTGACTTTGGGCAGCATGCAATATTTTGCGAATGACAGTAGTTCAAAAGCTATTGAAAAGGTTGCAAGAAAAGAAATTTCCGCCCTTGCCGGAGAATATAGTGGGCAGATCCTAAACTATATGACCCATGCACAGGGACAGGCTCAAGGGCTTGCCAGCACCTTTGCCCAGTTCAGGCACGAGAATATCGCGCTTAGCAGGCAGGATGCTATTTCCATGCTTGTCGGGCTCATCAAAGGTGACGATAACTTTATCGGCGGTAGTAACGCTTGGGAGCCAAATGCCTTTGACGGTCGCGACGCTGAATTTGCCAATACTGAACTGCATGACAAAACCGGACGCCACATTCCCTATGCTTACAGGGCCGGAGGGGGAATCGAGGTTGTGCCTCTTGCAGAATATTTTGTGCCCGGCGACGGCGACTATTACTTGAAGCCTATTGAAAGGCGCAAGCCCTACATCACTCCTCCTTATCCTTACGATGTTGACGGTAAACGTCTTATGCTGACCACTGTCGGTGCTCCGATCATGCTTGATGGGCGTGCTCTCGGTGTTGTTTGCGTGGATATGCCGATTACCAACATCAGTGATCTGGTTTCACAGATCCGTCCTTACGGAACAGGTTATGCGTGGCTGATGATGCCCAATGGTGATTACATCTACCATCCCACTGACAATCTTATTGGCAAGAATATTTTTGATACTGCCGAGTTTGACGATGAAGCCGGACTCAGAAGAGCCATGGATGACGGTGTGCCTTTCTTTGAAGTACGTATTGCCGCTGCCAACGGTGAGCGGTCCATGGTCCAGTATATTCCCATTGAATTCAAGGACAGCGGCCAGCGCTGGTATCTTGCAGTTAGCGCGCCTATGAATAAAATCCTTGCTGATGCGCACACTCTTACTGTCGATCTGTTGACCATGGGCGCAATTGCTCTCGTGCTGGTGATGATTGCAATTTTCTTTGTGGCTCGCTCTATTTCCAAGCCTATCGGAATTATTGCTGATGCGGCCATGGAAGTTGCCGACGGAAATTATAAAATCAAGCTTGATGAATCCATTTTCGGTGGCGAGCTTAAAGATCTTAATTCTGCAATGACAGCTATGCTGACCGGACTGGTGGAGAATATCTCCAAGTCTGAAAAAATGGCTGATGAGGCTAAAGAGCAGACCGAGAAGGCTCAGATTGCGCTTAAAGAGGCTGACGTGGCCCGCGCTGAAGCTGAAAATGCCAAGCGGGAAGGTATGCTTCATGCCGCTGATCAGCTTGCAGGTATCGTTTCGCAGGTGGCCAGTGCAAGTCAGGAGCTTACTGCTCAGATTGATGAATCCAGTCGCGGTTCTGAGACACAGCGTGAACGTACTGCCGAATCAGCCACTGCCATGGAACAGATGAATGCCAGTGTTCTGGAAGTTGCCCGTAATGCAGCCGAAGCTGCTGACTCAGCGGATAACGCCCGTTCCGAAGCCGAAAATGGCGGAACGATTGTTAATGATGTTGTGGAGCGTATCAACCGGGTTCAGGGCATGACCGTTGAAATGGAAAAGGGTCTCGGCATGCTTGGTGAGCAGGCTGACGGAATCGGCAAGATCATGAGTGTTATCACCGATATCGCTGATCAGACAAACCTGCTGGCTCTGAATGCTGCTATTGAAGCAGCCCGTGCCGGGGACGCAGGACGTGGATTCGCCGTAGTTGCAGACGAAGTACGTAAGCTGGCTGAAAAAACCATGGACGCCACCAAGGAAGTCGGGGATTACATTTCCGCAATCCAGAGCGGTACCCGCGAGAATATTGACGGCATGACCAAGGCTGCTGCTGAGGTTTCTGCAAGCACCGACTCCGCCAACAAGGCCGGTGACGCGCTCAAGGATATTGTGGAGATTGTTGAAGAAACCGCAGGGCAGGTGCGCAGCATCGCTACTGCTTCCGAAGAACAGTCCGCAGCCAGTGAGCAGATTAACCGGAGTATTGAAGAGGTTAACCTCATCGCCAATGACAATGCACAGGCCATGCGTGAATCCTCCACCGCAGTGGAAGAGCTCATGCATCTGGGCGAACAACTTTCCGAGCTTATCGAAGAGTTACGTAGAGCATAGAGCTTAAATAACGAATGTAATTTAAAGGCCGGGGTAATTCCCGGCTTTTTTTATGTCCGCGGGTAAGCGGTTCCCCGGCTGATAATGTTTGACTTGAAATTAACAGGGGAATAATCAAAAGTATTCCATACAATCGTTTAGTTAAGAGGTTTTCCTATTATGAATCAGCGAATGTTCTTTCTCGATAACCTGCGCGCTGTGACTATATTTATGGTGGTGGTTCTACATGTTTCCCTTTGCTACATGAAATTCGCGCCGCAGTGGTGGTTTGTTGTTGATCCGCAGCAGAGCATGTTTTTTACCTATGCTGTTATGCTTATTGATGTACCCATCATGGCGATAATGTTTTTTCTGGCCGGATATTTCGGGCTGCCGTCTTTGCAAAAGCACGGTCTGAGCGGGTTCTGGGCCGGGAAATTCCGCCGGATTGTCATTCCATGGGTTCTGGGAGTCCTGCTTCTTTCTCCCCCCGCCATGTATATGATCCTGCTTTCACGGGGCAAGGCTCCGGGATTCATGGAGTTTTGGTCTGGTCCGTTCTGGACTGCCATGTACAGTCAATCCGTGTTCTGGTTTCTTGGTCTGCTGGTTTTGTTTTATCTGACTCTCAGCGGCTGCTATAATCTTTTTTCCAGCCTGCAAAGTCCGCCGCGAGTCAGCCGCAATCCTTCGTCATTGCTTTTAGTCCTGTTCATCGCGGTTACCAGCGGAATTTTTCTGGGCATGAACCAGTTGTTTCCGGTTGATACATGGATAACCGATTACTATGTGATAGTTTTTCAGCCTCTGCGCCTGTTTGTTTATTTGTTTTATTTCTGGCTTGGTATTCTGGCCTGGAAGCGTAATTGGTTCACCCGTCAGGGCTACAACCCTAAACTGCTGCCGTGGCTGGTTGCTAGTGCTGTTTCAGCTGTTGTTTATCTTACTTTTAAAGGAATGATGGCTACCAGAGGCACCGAACTGCCTATCCAGCTTGGGAATGCTTTGGGCTTCAATGTCTTTGCCTATAGTACTCTCATGACCGGGGTCGCTCTGTTCAAGAGTTTTGTGAACAGCTCCAATCCGTTTTGGAGGTCCTTTTCCGCAAGCTCCTACGGACTTTTTCTCTTCCACTCACTTGCGGTCTACTACGGTGCTTATTATCTGCTTGGTATGGAAGCCTCGCCGTTTATTAAGGCTCCGATACTGCTGATCGGTTCAACCCTTTCATGCTGGGTACTGACTGTGGCACTTAAGAAGGTGAAGGGAGTTTCTTCGGTGTTGTAGGCTGTTTTCAGTGTTTTGATATTCGTTAATTCTTTTTAAGTTATTGCGCCTCGTTCTCTAAGGACGGGGCGTTTTTCTTTTATTTTATAAGCCTTTTGTTGTGACATATAGTTTTATTTGCTGTATCTTCCTTAGTGATGTTCTGACATTTTTTTCAGAGTAAAAGTAATTTCAGGAGGGGCTAATGAGCTTGTTTAAAAATCTTAAAATGCTTTACAAAATTTTATTGCCTGTGGCGGCGCTATTGTTGATTGCGCTTGTAAGCATTGAAGTTGTGGCGACTTATAAAAGCTCCGACGCGATCGAAGATGTTGCTAAGAGGGAGTTGTACGGACTTGCCGGAACCTACGGAGAAAAAGTTCTTGCCTATGTGGCAAAGGGACAGAACCAGGCTGAAGGATTTGTTGAAGCATTTGCCGGAATCAAGGCAGATAATGAAAATATGGACCGCGACACAGTCATCTCCATGCTCAAAGGATTTGTTGCCGGGAATCCGGAATATGTAGGTGCATGCGTAGGCTGGGAACCGAATGCTTTTGACGGGCGTGATGCAGAATTTGCCGGAACTGCGAACCATGATACGAGCGGACGTTTTGTACCCTACGCATATAGAGACGGCGGCGCAATTAAGGTTGATCCCCTTGTGGGATACGATGTTCCCGGGGACGGAGATTACTATTTAAAACCCAAGGAACTTCGCCGGACATTTATTACTGATCCTTATTCATACAATGTTGGCGGCAAGGATGTCAGCATGGTCAGTATTTGCTCTCCTATTATGGTGAATGGTGGTTTTAAGGGTGTTTTCTGTGCTGACCTGCCCATAACCAACATCATGAACCTTGTTGCCAAGATTCGTCCTTATGAAACCGGGTACGCATGGCTCATGACACCCAGTGGAGATTTTATTTATCATCCAAAAGATGATTTTCTGGGTAAGAATCTCTACGATGTTACTACCTTTCAGGATAAAGCAGCCTTAAAAAGGGCCATTGAGGCCGGGGAATCGTATCTGGAATTTCGCAAAGCGGCGGCAACCGGGCTCATGTCTATGGTGCAGTACGTTCCTGTTGAATTTCCCGGAATAGGACAGCGTTGGTACCTTGCGGTCAGTGCACCCATGGATAAAATTCTGGCCAGCTCGCACAGTTTAACTCATGATCTTATTGTTATTGGTGTTGTGGCTTTTGTTCTAGTCTTGTTAGCCATCTTTTTTATTGCCAGATCCATCTCTAAGCCTATCGGGGTTATTACTGAAGCAGCGCAGGATGTTGCTAAGGGTAATTTTGATGTCCGTCTTGACGAATCTATGTTCGGCGGCGAACTGCATGATTTGAATATCTCTTTGCGGGATATGCTTACTTCTCTTATTGATAATATCTCCAAGGCGGAAACAATGGCGAAGGAGGCTCAGGAGCAAACCGACAAGGCTCAGATTGCACTTAGCGAAGCGGACGAGGCTCGTGCAGAGGCTGAAAATGCCAAACGCGAGGGGATGTTGCAGGCCGCTGAAAGGCTTTCCGGCATTGTTGCGCAGGTTTCCAGTGCAACACAGGAATTGACTGCCCAGATTGACGAATCCAATCGTGGCTCTGAGAGTCAACGTGAGCGTACTTCCGAGTCGGCTACTGCAATGGAACAAATGAATGCCAGTGTACTGGAAGTAGCACGTAACGCCGGTGATGCAGCCGAAAGTGCTTTGAATGCGAAAAGCAAGGCTGAAGACGGGGGCGAGATAGTTTCCAACGTTGTCTCAGCTATTTCAGAAGTTAATAGTCACGCAGGGGAAATGGTTGCTGGTCTTGATGTACTTGGCGGACATGCAGATGGTATTTCTCAGGTGATTACCGTTATTACTGATATTGCCGATCAGACTAACCTCTTGGCTTTGAACGCGGCTATTGAGGCGGCGCGAGCCGGTGATGCAGGGCGAGGATTCGCCGTAGTTGCTGACGAGGTCCGCAAGCTTGCAGAAAAGACCATGCAAGCCACACAGGAAGTCGGGCAGGCAATACATTCTATTCAGTCGGAAACTCGTAAAAATATTGACCAGATGGGTAGTGCTGCCGAGATGGTTGAAGCCAGTACTGAGCTGGCGAGTAAGGCCGGTAAGAGTCTTGAGGAAATTGTCGAGATTGTTGAAACCACTGCAGAGCAGGTACGCAGCATTGCAACGGCATCTGAAGAGCAGTCTGCTGCCAGTGAGCAGATTAATCGTGGAATCGAGGAAGTAAACCTCATTGCTACTGATAATGCTCAGGCCATGCGTGAATCGGCCACAGCAGTTGAAGAGCTGATGCGACTAGGCGAGCAGTTGACTCTGCTGATTGAAGAGTTGCGTAACTCGTAGGTTTCAATTCATAATTAAATCAAAAAGAACCCCGGCAGTATCATTCAAGATATTGCCGGGGTTCTTTCTTAGATTATCCTTTAGGTGCTATGTGTTAGGCTTCATCTACTTCCCACACCCGCACGATCCGCCGCTTTCCTTTTTCTTCTCATCCTTCTCGTCATCGTCCCCGCCGAAGTTCTTGAGTCCCTCGGCCAGATCAATGAGTCTTGCGTCTACTTTTCCGTAGATGGATTCTTCGGGATACTTGCCCTCATCGTCTGCTTCGCCTGCTGATATCCCGGTAAGGATTTCGACGCCCTGTTCTATATTTTCCACCGACCAGATGTGGAATTTGCCTTCACGTACAGCTTCAACAACTTCCTTGCGCAGCATGAGGTCCTTAACGTTGGGCTCGGGGATCATGACCCCTTGGTTTCCGGTCAGTCCGGCATGCTTGCAGCAGAGGTAGAATCCTTCAACCTTCTGGTTGACTCCGCCGATGGGTTGCACTTCACCCTTCTGGTTCACCGATCCGGTCACGGCGATGTCCTGCCGGATGGGGACTTCAGCAAGGGATGAAAGCAGGGCATAGAGTTCGGTGGATGAAGCCGAGTCGCCGTCGATACCGCCGTATGATTGTTCAAAGGCGATACTTGCGGTCAGCGAGAGCGGCTTGTCCTGAGCGAACTGGCGGCGCAGGAAACCGGAAAGGATGAATATACCTTTATTATGGGTCGGGCCGGACATGTCGGCCTCGCGTTCAATGTTGATGATGCCGCCCTTGCCCATGGCTGTTACCGCAGTGATTCTTGAGGGCTTGCCGAATGAATAATCGCCCATAGAGTATACGGCCAGACCGTTGACCTGCCCGGTAACCGAACCGTCGGTGTCAACGTAGATGCTGCCGCGGTCGATCATTTCCTGTAGCCTCTCTTCGGCTTGATTCGAACGTTTGCGGTGGGCATCAAGAGCCTGATCCACATGTTTCGCGCCTACGGCGGTGGAACCGTTGCGCGCTGCGTAGTAACTGGCTTCGCCGAGAAGGTCGGCCAGCAGAGGGAAGGCGGTTGTAATCTTTTCCTGCCGCCCGGACATGCGCACGGCCTGTTCGATCATGGCGGCCACACCGCTGCGGTCAAAAGGCATCAGCTCGTCTTTTTCTACCATGCGGCTGATGAAATTGGATACGGAGTTTATGGCGTCCACATCACGGTCCATGGAAGTCTCAAAGTCCGCACGGACCTTGAAAATTTTAGGAACATCATGATCATAATGGCGCAGTAGCTGGTATAAGTATGGTTCACCCAGCACGACTACCTTTACATCCATATCGATGGGTTCAGGCTTCATTCCGGTGGAGGATATAAAGTAGTATGGGTCGAAGGTCTGGATTTCGATCTTTTCGGTTTTCAGGGACCGTTTCAGGGTCGGCCAGACTCCCGGTTCTACAATGGCGTCCATGAGGTTGATGACCAGATATCCACCGTTGGCCTTGATGAACGAACCGGCCTTGATTTTGGTGAAGTCCGTGCGCCAGCCGCCGTGCCTGTCCATGACTCTCTCAATGGAACCGAACAGGTTGCGGTAAGTGGGGTAGGTTTCAAATATTACCGGAGGACTGTCCTGTTCAGTGTTGTCTACCAGCAGGTTTACCTTATAAGGATGCAGAATAGCGTCTGCCTGCGGAGGCATGAACATCATTCCGCCTTCCCCTGCTTGCGGCTTTTTGCCGATCATGCGCAGGGAATCCAGATCATCGCTCATGTTTTCAAGCATGGCGTCAAAGTATTTTAGTATTTTTTTGTCAGTATATTTTTCGCGCAAGGGAACGATCAGATCCTGCGCGAGGGTCATGAACATGAGCTTGTCCACGTCGTCGCTCTTTTTCTTTACTTCCTTCTGGAGCTTGCGGACCTGTGCGAGAATGCTATCAATTTCCTCCTTGAGTTCCTTTTGCTTTTCTTTGAGTCTGTCAAATTCCTCGCGGGGGAAGCGGCCTTTGTCAACTTTTTCCTCCAGCTGGATCATACGGAGAGGCTCCCCGTCCACCAGCGGAACCACATCAGGGCGTTGGTACTGGCCCATCTGCATGTTAACTATAACCAGCCCGGAATCTTTTACTTTTTCTTCGATACCCTGAAAGAATTCGCGCGTCTGCTTCTCATGCTTTTCAATGATTTCATTTTTACGGGCCATGTATTCCTGACTCTCGAAAAGCTGTGGAACCTCACGTTTGATACCTTCCAGGAAGTCGTGGAGGAGTTTTTTGAATGTTCCTCCTTCTCCGGCGGGCATGCGGATCAGGATGGGCGATTCAGTTGATTTGAAATTATTGACGTAAAGTATGTCATCCGGGCTTTTGTCGGACTTTGAAAGCTCGGTGAGCATTTTTTTTACTGTGGCCTGTTTGCCTGTGTTGGCAGGACCGGTCACGAAAATGTTATAACCTTTGAGGCCCATCCCCATACCGAAACGGAAAGCTTCAACCCCCCGGCACTGGCCGATGATTTCATTCTCATGGTCAAGATCTTCAGTAGTGTTGAAGGACAGTTCTTCCGGGTCAAGGGTCCATCTCAGTTTTTCAAGCGGGAGTTCTTTGTTTTTCAGGATGCTGGTCATGGTAGTCTCCGGGACTATTCAGCGGTTATGGAAATAACTTTTTGAGGCTTGATAACGCATTTGTGGAGGACTATTTTAAGTACCCCGTCTTTGAAGGTCGCGGTTACATTGTCTGGGTCCACTCTGCAGGGCAGGGGCATGGTTTTCTTGAAGTGGCTGCTTTGCCTTCCGCCTTCAAAGGTAACATTTTTTTTTCCGGCAATGGTCATGGATGTTTCAGTTACTTTTACTTCAAGGTCTTCTGCGTGAAATCCGGGCATGGTGGTGCTTACCTCTAGCGATTCACCATCTTCGCGCATATTGGTCTGCGGTGTGCAATCAATGATTCCGCATACGGAGGGGATGCCGTAGTCGTGGCAAAGGCTGTTGAAAAGCCTGTCCATGTCGGTTTTTAATCTTTCCAGTTCCCGGCTTCCCCACGAAGTAAGGTTTGGCATGTGCTATCTCCTTGTTAGAACAGGTGGGAATATCAGTTACTTCCAAGTTAACACATGGCTGAAAAGATTAGCAACCGCTTTGCTGTTAGAAAGTACAAAATATGTTGTATTTGTAATAACCGGAATATCCGGCCTTTTAAGGTTTTGTTTTTCGGCATGATCCTCACATTTTTGACAAAAAAGGGGGTGTAAGTTCCGTTTTTGAGGAGATACAGTCTTGCATGTTCCCGCTTCATGAGCTATTCCGTTCATCGCTTCTAGTTTTAAAAGGCAGGATGGAAGCGTTTTCCGCAATGCTTTTTTAAAAATGGTACAGGAGCGGAATTTTACATTTTCTTTTTAGGAGTGACGCATGAAAAGGGTATTAGTAATTCTCATGGTTGCAATGATGCTGGCATTCGCAACCACCGCAATGGCTGGCGACGGTTCCCTCGAAAGAGTACAGAAAGCAGGTAAACTTGTTATCGGTCTTGATGACACTTTCGCTCCCATGGGCTTCCGTCAGGACGATGGTAAACTCGTCGGTTTTGACGTGGACGCAGCTGAAGCAGTCGGTAAACGTCTTGGTTTCAAAATTGTATGGCAGCCCACCGCATGGTCCGGTGTTATCCACTCCCTGAACGCCAAGAAATTTGACTGTATCTGGAACGGCATGACCATCACCCCCGAACGCCAGAAAGCAGTTTCTTTTTCCAAGCCTTACATCATGGATGGTCAGATCGCTGTTATTGCCATGGGCAACAAGTCCATTAAGGCTCACAAAGATCTCGGCGGCAAAGTTGTTGGCGTACAGAAAGGTTCCCCCGCTCTTGAGGCTGCAAAATCCCTCAAGCCCGCACCTAAGGAAATCCGCGAGTACGACACTAACGTTAAAGCTCTGCTCGACCTCGAATCCGGTCGTCTGGACGGCGTTGTTGTAGATAACATCGCAGGCCGTTACTCCATGGCCCAGCGTCCCGGTAAATACGTAGCACTTCCCGGTTACATCACCAGCGAAGCTTTCGGTATCGCTTTCCGTCAGGGCGAAGATTCCCTGCGCGCAGCTGTACAGAAAACCATCGACGCTATGATCGCTGACGGCTCCATGGGTAAAATCTCCCGCAAATGGTTCGGTGAAGATGTCACCAACCCCGCTAAATGGTAAGAAATGATTAGTATTACAAATAAACTCGGAAAGAGCGGGGCATTTGCCTCGCTCTTTCTGCTGTTTGCACTTCTGATTTTTCCGGCTGTTTCATCAGCCACTGTGGATGCTGACGCATTGCTCAAGCAGGCTCGTGACGCTTTGGCCGTGGGCCAGATTGATCAGGCTCAGGTTTTATTCAAGCAGGTGCCCGCTCCCGGCTCAGACGGGGATGACGGGCAGTTTGTTTATTCCCGCATGCAGCTTGCGCGCATCAGCTATTCCATGAAAGATCCGGGCAAGGCCCGCGAATTTGCCGAACAGGTTGTCGCTGTTTATCCCGACAATGTGGAAGCAAAAAATTTCCTGAATTCCCTTGACCGTGAGACCAAGCCGGAATGGGAAAAGGCTCTTGAGGACTGTAAGCGGTTCATGCCCAATCTGCTCAAGGGTGCGTCCATGACGCTCGTGCTGGTTTTCTTTACCATGATTGTATCACCCATCGGCGGTCTATTTATCGCCCTTGGCAAGATCAGCCGCACGCAGCCGTTCACGTTCATCAGCTGGTTTATCATTTGGTTTTTTCGCGGAACCCCGCTTTTGTTGCAGCTTTTTTTCATTTACTACGGGTTGCCGGCAATCGGTATAACTCTTTCTCCGCTGGCTGCGGCACTTATCGGTCTGGGTATTAACTATTCCGCTTATCTTGCCGAAATCATCAGGGCCGGTATCGAGTCCATTGATGATGGTCAGACCGAAGCTGCAAAAGCTATCGGCATGACCTACGGCCAGACCATGCGCCGGGTCATTATCCCGCAGACTTATAAGCGTATTATCCCGCCTATTGCTAATGAATTCATCGCACTGATCAAAGACACCGCACTTGTTTCCACCATCGCTATGGTCGAACTTATGCGCGCTGCGGATCAGATGTTCAATGCATATTTCAATGTGACCGTGCTGGTGATGGCCGCTGTCATTTATCTTATTTTTACCTCCGTATTCACCTTCGTTTTCGAGAAGATCGAGTACAAGGTCGGGGTATACGAGAGGCGTTAAATGGAAACAATTTTAGAACTTAAAAAAGTCGTCAAGCGGTTCGGTGAGCTTACTGCGGTCAATAATATTGATCTCAAAATTAAGCGTAGAGAGAAAGTGGTTATCGTCGGCCCCAGTGGGTCCGGTAAATCCACTCTGCTACGGACCATGAACTTCCTCGAAACCATTGATTCCGGGGAAATTCAGTTCGAAGGCAAGCCCTGCGGGTACATCTATAAAGATGGCAATCCGGTGCTTGACTCCCAGAAGAATCTCTGCGCCCTGCGTTCCGAGATAGGCATGGTCTTTCAGCAGTTCAACCTTTTTCCGCACATGACAGCTCTTCAGAACGTTATGGAAGGGCAGGTTACCGTGCTTGGCAAGTCCAAGGATGAAGCCCGTGAGGTTGCACTCCAGATGCTGGAGAAAGTAGGCCTCTCTGATCGTGCTACCGTTTATCCGGTAACCCTTTCCGGCGGGCAGAAGCAGCGCGTGGCTATTGCCCGTGCTCTGGCTATGAAGCCTAAGATGATGCTTTTTGACGAGCCTACTTCCGCGCTGGATCCGGAACTGGTCGGCGAGGTTTTCGATACCATCCGCTCGCTGGCTGATGACGGCATGACCATGGTTATTGTTACCCATAATATGGGTTTCGCCCGTGAGGTTGCCGATACCGTAATCTTCATGGAGACCGGGGACTTCATAGCCAAAGGTACTCCCAAAGAGTTCTTTTCTGCTGAGACAAGGCATCCCCGAATCAAGGAATTCATGGATAAGTTGTTGTAAGGAAATTTGAAATTTATCTGTTTGGAGACCGTAATATCTTTCATGATATTGCGGTCTTTTTTTATTTTGTTTTGTGGTATTTGATGGGTGTCAGTTTAGATAAACTTGAATCCCAAGGAGCATCAGATGAAACTTACCGGCCAACGTGTTTTAATGTTTATCGACAATGTTTTTGAGGATATGGAACTTCTTTATCCTTACTATCGTTTGATTGAGGAAGGCGCGGAGGTAGTTGTTGCCGGGCCTGAATATGGCGAGATTTATACAGGTAAGAATGGTTACCCCTTTCGTTCAACAGCAGCCATTGAAGACATGAACGCTGCTGATTTTGACCTACTGGTCATTGCTGGAGGTTTTGCTCCGGATAAGCTTCGTCGTGATCCTAATGTGCTCGAGCTTACACGCGAAATCAACGAGGCTGGAAAGGTTGTGGCTCATATCTGTCATGGTGGATGGATCCCTATTTCCGCCAAGATCATGCAGGGCTACAAATGCACCTCCACACCCGGCATCAAGGACGACCTTGAAAACGCTGGTGCCACATGGATAGACGAAGAAGTGGTCGTTGACCGTAATCAGGTTTCATCCCGCAAACCGGATGATCTGCCCGCCTTTTGCCGCGAAATTATCAAACTCGCCGCCAAGTAGTAAAAAATATTACTTTATTATGATGCCTCCCCGCGCTATATGCAAAGCATAATAAAAGAACTGATTCGTCGCATCTAAGTCTCTATTATTCATAAGTGATATTTTTTGGGAACAGCGGCGAAGCCTAATAAAAGTTTTAGGAGAGTCCAGAGAACCCTTTTTCAAAAGGGTTTTCTGGCCCCCGGAGGGCTGCCGGAGGCAAATGCACAAACTAATCTCTGAATTTTACAGAATATTTATCAGGCCGGTTGATCCGGGCCTATTCATTACCAAGTACGCTTCTAAATCTATTTGTGCCTGTCTTGTGGCCTTGTTGCTGGCCTATCTGGTCGGGATGAGCAATAAATTCCTGCAATGGTCCGTGTATGGCTCAATGGTGGTGGTCATCTTCCGTGCCGGTAGCACCCTTGCTAAGCGTAAGGTTGTGGCCCGATGGTTAGTACTTGCGGTGATGTGCCTTGTTCCTGTTTCAACTATGGTCGGTAATTATCCATATTTGCTGGAAATTTATCTTTTTATCTTGGCTTTTGCGGTCTTCTTTGCGCCTGTGCTTGGTGTGGCCGCGGCTACTGCAGCTATCGGGACACTTATCGTCAACTTGCTGGCCCTGACCTCGCCGGAGACATTGCTTATTGGGCTGGAACGATCCGGGGCGGTGCTTTTCGGGGCAACTGTCTCTTACCTTTTCATTTTTTATTTATGGCCCATGAAGCCGGAAAAGGTGCTTACTCGAGCCGGGGCAGTGGCCCTTACCGATATCGGCGATTACTTTCGTGCAGTGGCTTCATCTACAGGTAGCAGTTCTGATTTAAAGGAAATTGCCGAAATTCATGAGCGGTCCGTGGAATCCGTACGTCGATACCGCAGGTTCATGGAAGCTATGAATGTGGACCCGGTTAAGGAGCTGGGAAGCTACGAAGGGCCTTCCGCATTGTATGCGTTGCTGGTGAGGATGATTGAGGCTGTGGTCGGGCTGGCTAACAGTCGCCAGTTTGCCGAGCATAGTTCGGTTTTCAAGGATATGCGCTTCAAATTCAGCGATATTGCCGGGCGTAGTTCCGTGGCTTTTGATGTGCTGGCGGCAAGTCTTTCCACTGGTAAGGGGGAGGTTAATCTTGGCGGTATTGATGAAGGAATAGCTGAGCTGGAAAGCGAACTGCTTCGTCTGGGGGCTTATAAACGTGACGAAGGTTTGCGCGATGAATTTCTTGAAGCCTGGGGCGCAATTTACGGGCTGCGTAATTTGAGTATGGAATTTGCGGAGATGGGCAAGCTTTGCTGCAAAGGAGGAGCCTGTAGTGTTCGCTGATGCCTTTGCTACTCTCAGGAAGGAGTTTCGTTGGGATTCTGTTCCTTTTCGTCATGCTCTCAAGGCTGCGGCGGCTATTACTTTTGCTATCGTCGCTGCCCGTTTTCTGGAGTTGCGCCATGCTGTATGGCTGCCCATCAGTGTGATCGTGATCATGCGTCCGTCAGTGGGCGGGACTTTACGTATCGGATGGAAACGGCTCTGGGGGACTGTCCTCGGAGCGACGTTAGGTGTGGGGATTTTGTTTCTGGAGCCAGCAACTCCGGTCCTTGCCGGGCTGATAATTTTCTCATTTTTCCTAATGATTCTAGTGCGGGTCTTCAGCTATACTTTTTTCTCCGGTTGCCTGACCGTGGGAGTGGTTTTACTGCTGGGAGTTCTCTTTACCGACGGCTGGCAGTTCGGGGTTGAGCGTATTCTGGACACTGTGCTCGGCATTGCCATCGGCATTGCGGCATCGTTCGGTGTCTGGCCCAATATGGCTCGCAAGAATCTGCGGGCGAAGATGGCTAATCTGGTGGAATTGCAGTCCGCACATTTCAAGATTCTCTCCGAATCCTATCTGCGTGGCGGGGTGAGTGAGGCTGAAATTGTTGAGAGCAGAATTCAAGCTTCCACCATGCTTGATGCTTGTGCTGAGTCGTTTCGAGAGGCCGCGGCAGAGCCGGGGTTACAGGGCTGGCAACGTAACGAGTTGACTCGTTTGATTCGGACTTTTACCCGTATGCACAGTCTGCTCATGACCATGGCGACTATCATCCGCAGGGGGTACGGTGGGCCGCTGCCGTCCATTGCTGAGGGAATGGCTGAAATTCTCGGTGCCGCTGCCAGTTATTATGAATGGTTGGAATGCTATTCCCTGACCCCGGAAGATTGTCCTGATGAACCTGATTTTGATAAGGCTATCGATAACTTCATGGCCGCAGTGGGTGATGCCCGTATTCGAGGCGATTTCGAAGATGTTCCGTTAGAGCGGCGTAACAATATTTCTGCATTTATCTGGAATATCCACGCTCTTGGTGAAGAAATTTCAAGGGCCGGGAAAAGAATGCATGACCTGCGCTACGGGCGTGCGAAGTGATGCGCTATTTATTGAATAGATATTGCCTCCGGCAGGGTCGCCGAAGGCATAGGAGATAAAATATGCTAGACGACAAAACCCCATATACTTTTGACCGCGTGGTACGGCTGCTGCTTGCCGCAGGTTCTATCTGGGTAGCAGTAACCCTGCTGGATACCCTAAGTGCGGCTCTGGTTCCCTTTGCCGTGGCCCTGACTCTGGCTTACCTGCTAAACCCGCTGGTGAATTTCACTGCCCGTTTTATCAAGAACCGCACTGCGGCAGTCTTGGCAACTCTTGTGGGCTTGCTGGTTCCGGCAACGTATTTTTTTTGGCGTGCAGTGCGTGCCGTGGGTTTGGAAATGAAACAGACCGGGGTATTGCTGGCAAGTCTGGTCAATGATTCCGCTGTGGCTCAGCGGGCGGCTGAATATATCCCCGAAGATCTCTGGCAGACCATACTCGATCTGGCCAAACAGGAAAATGTGCGCTCATTTCTCACTGAATCCGGTCTTACCGATATGCTCAAGGCTTCGGCTCAGAAGGCCCTGCCTGGAATATGGAATCTGGTCAGTGGATCGGCTCACACTCTTGGTATATTGGCCGGACTGTTTGTAATTATCCTTTATCTTGTCTTTCTGCTTACCGATTACGACAAGCTCGGCAAATGGCGGGAGCAGATCCCTCCCAAGTACCGTGATAAGGTCGCGTCGTTTGTTGACGACTTCACTAATGTGACCAACCGCTATTTCCGTACACAAGCCTTCATAGCCATGATTATCGGAAGCCTGTTTTCATTGGGATTTTTGATCATTAAACTGCCGCTGGCGATTCTGCTGGGTATGCTCATCGGGCTGCTCAATATGGTCCCGTATCTCCAGATAGCGGGACTGATCCCGGCCTTTCTGCTTGCGGCAGTCAATGCGCTGGCAACAGGTGGGAATTTCTGGCTGGCTCTCGGCGGGGTGGGGGCTGTATTTGCGGTAGTGCAGGTGTTGCAAGACGCTGTACTGGTCCCTCGCCTTCAGGGTGAAAGCATGGGCTTATCCCCATGGATGATTTTATTGTCACTTTCCATCTGGGGACAATTACTCGGTTTCCTCGGGTTGGTACTGGCCCTCCCGCTGACCTGTATGGCACTCGCGCTTTATCGACAATGGGTGATGGAGCAGGGGGAAGTTGAGGGTGAAGGGTAATGGATTTGACTAAAGGCTTTGATGTTGATGCGGCGAAAATCTTTTTTAAAACAAATGATAATATGGGGCAGGAATTAACAGCTGAAACTGCTTTATGTTTTGTGAAAAATGCTACTGTTCAGCGCGGCTATGTTTATTCTAAGGATGTCAGCGATAATGCAAAAAAAGCGATGTGGGATGGATATCGAGAGTTTGTATACGGGAAATTGAGTGCTTATGAAGTAGGAGTGTCAGAGAAAACTCATGTCTATAATATTGAACAATTGGTTAAGTTTATGACAGCAGGTTATTCTGATGCACTGGAAAGTAAACGATTTAGATTTGGCTCTGCGCAAAAAATATTCAATCTGACTTTGAAGTATTATTGGGTTATGGATGAGATTGAAGAACCGCCACATGCTCCAATTGATAGTTATATTGCGGAAGCTGTAGGTTGGGGTGGATCGAGTAAAAATGGTGGCTATAAGTGGACTAAAAGCACTTCAGGTGGTGAATACCTTAAAGTGATTGAGAGCTGTAAAAAAGTTTCAAAATTTTATGGGCTTTCGATAGCACAATGGGAGCTATTTTATTGGAATTTTGTCTTATTTTCGTCTTCAATAGGTAATCCTAAGCGAGACTAATCTACGTTTTGTAATGTTTATTTGTGTTAAAAAGGCCCTTGCAATAAAAATTGTTAGGGACTTTCAAGTTTTTATTATCGAGTTCAAGTAATATCCCGAACACTCCAGCTTTATTCCAGCTTCTGATATCGCACAGATAAATTCCCACTACTGGACGGACCGGCATCAATTACTTTCCAGCCGTCTGGGAGCGTATAGATTACCGCTCCGGGAATTCCTCCGATGTTAAAATTGGATCTTAAGGTCGGAGCTGGGGTTCCGAATTTTGGAAAAATCCAGTTGCCAGCAATGATATTTTGTGCAGCCATGCCTAAGCTGAAAGAAATTGAGAGAGTTAAAATAAACAATAATTTACGCATATGATTTCTCCGGGGTCTTGATGTGTTGTTTTTGGGGTAGTTATATCATTAATATCCCTTGTTGGAAAACAGGGCTCTACCTCAAAGAAAGGGGCGATAGACTAATCCGATAAAAAGAAAGGCATACCGAACCGACTCGATATGCCTTATAAGTTGATCAAATTTCCTACCACAGAAAGGAGATCAATTTATGGATCGGATTTTAATCGGTCTGCCCGA